>NZ_JBQXEZ010000025.1:0-26419 GCF_052618305.1 Desulforudis sp. DRI-14
TTGTAGTTTAGGATACAAACCACCCTGGATGTAAACGATGTGCTGCTCCTTATCAAGTAACAATTAGCGAGTGCCTGAATTCTTCCCTGCAAGTTATGGCCGCTTTGTGTAACGCGGTTGACATCGTCCGGCCGCGGGTCTACAGTATTCCCAGCAGCTTGGGGAGAGGATGACAATTATGGCCCGAGTTCCTTACATAACATAGAAACCAGCGAGTGTGCGGCGTGCGGGACGTGTGAAGCGTTGTGCCCCGCGGTTTTTAAGATGAATGAGGACCTGGGATACGCCGAGGTGATAGACCCGAACAGGGCGAGCGAAGAGGAAATCCATGAGGCCATCGATTCCTGCCCCCATCCTGCATTCACTGTCAGGAAGAATAGTTCCGGTCCCTCGCGGCCGCCTTCCGGCGGGCAAGGTAGTCATTCAACACCTGCGAGCCCTTGGCTGTCAGCTTGGCCGAACGCAGCCGGCCGTTGAAGCGGAAATCGGCGACGACCAGGCCCTTACCCTGCAACCGCCGCGCGACCAGCGCCAGTTCGTGGGGCGACAGCCGCGGCATGCGCGGCGTGATCGAATGGGCCGGGACCATGTTAAGCTTCTCGACAACACACTCCAGGTCCCCATGGCAGGTGCGCAAAGATTCGAGAAACCGCGCCTCGGTGGGCGTGATGCTGCAGGAAATCACCGGTCTCACCTCTTTTGGTGAATTCCACTTCCCGTCCCAAAACCCTGCAGGAATAAGATCGGCCGTGGTTTAACCACGGCCGATCTTATTCCAACGGTTTTTTTGCTCTTTAACCCTATTCTCGATAAGCTATCGTAAAGCGGCAACTCTCTGCAGCCCGGCCGGAGGTTCCACGGCATAGAGGATTTCGGGTTTCAGGCCGGGATATTTGGCCAGCCACCGGCGCCGTTCGTCACGCAGTTTCTCGACGCGCTCGCGGTATTCTTCGGGCGTGAAATAACGCGCGGGGTTGTAAAGAACGATGTCGATTTCCGGGACCTCCGCAGGTACCTCGTAACCCCAGTCCGGGTCTCTGCGCCACTTGATCAAACCGGTGGCGATGTGTTTCATAATCGTGGTCGACATCTTGATACTGATCTTGACGCCGGGCTCGCCGGCGCGGGCACCGACGCTGCCGGTGTTGAGCAAATAGCACTCCATATCGGGGTTGGCCCGCAGGATTTCCAGCAGCCGGTTTCCTTCCTCGGCCTCGGGTCCGATGATGAAGGGGTTGGTGCCGACCTGGCGCTTGGGCTGCCCCGCTTTTGCGGGGTCGCCCGCCGAAGTCTCGATAGACTCCCCGAGCATAAAGTACGCGGCCGCCTGTTCGGTGGTGAGCTTGGCGACCACGGGCACCACGTCGTTCCGCCGGGTGATGAAAATGACCCGGTCGGCCTTGTCGATGTCGATCCTCGCGTCGGTCCCCCTCACTTCCGAACGCAGGACGACGCCGCGCCCGTTCGAGGTAAGCTCGGAATCGTAAAAGAGGATCGTGCCGTCCGGAAGGACCTTGACGTTTTCAAAAACGGCAAGCGGGGAAAGGGCCGCTTGATACAACACATCCTGGGACTCGTCGAGGCCGTCCGTTTTGATATAAAAACCGTTTTCGGTCCCGTAGCAATATCCCTGCGGGTTCATCACGATCACGTCGTCCTGGCGTATGGCCACGCCTTCTTCCCCGGTGAGCCCGTGATCGTGCATGGTCAGTGTGGTCTTGCCGGTGCCGCTCAGTCCGAAAAGGATAAAGCCGACCTCGCGGAGTTTGCCTCCCTTTTGCCTTACGCGCAACACCTTGCTCCCGGCGTGAAAGCCGAGGCCGCCGCGCTCCTTGGCGACGAACATGGCCTTGCGCAGGAAAGACTTTTTGCACTCTCCGAAATAATCGGTGCCGAGGATGAAGGTGATCCTCTGGGTCGGATGACAGAATATCAGGCGCTCCGGCCACTCCGGAACATAGACGCTCACTAAATCGGGCTCCGCATCCTTATCAGCCGGCGGAAAGAGCATGGCGTGCCACTGGAACGGAATGCGCGCGTATTTCCTGGTGATATGCAAACGGCAGTGCAGGTTGAAATCGGGATGCTGTCCCATTTGCCTGTCAAGCCTGATGACCTCCTGGCCCTTAAGGTAGGACAGCACCTCTTCCGCCACAGCCAGGGCTTTCGCAGGGTCTATCCCTTTCTGGTCCACCCCCAGCTTGACGCCGTCCTCGACGATGTAGGTAAACTTCGCGCTCCGGCTGCGCACCTGGGAAACATAACTGGCGCTCCCATACCTGGTGGTCTGTTCCTCAAAGCGCGCCATCTCCCTCAGTTCTTCCGCGCCGGGGTTGTCGATGATTACACGCGCCTCAACAGGGCGTCTGAAGGCCTGCATTGGAGTAACTCCTTTCTTTGTTCAAAACCCGGTGTTGGGTGCCTGCACATTGTATACTGTATGATAAGCACATAATACCAAAAGGGTGCACCAAATTCAACGTCAAACAGCAGATCTTAGCAGATACCAATTTGACCAGAATTCCTTTATATGTTGCACTATATACCCAAATAGAAAACACAAAAGGAGCCACCGGCTCCTCAAAGCCCCAGGGCCGGGCGCCCTACTCCCAGGGGCTGAAAAACGCCTTCAGCGCTCCATATACCTCGCCCTTGTCCCTAATGACCGCCGTCACAAACCTAGGGTCCTGAACGTCCTTCAAGGCGGTGCGCAGGGTGTTGGTGTAATAGTACGGGCCTTCGATCTCCCCGTACCCAACCATACAGCACAACCGAACCAGTTCTCGCACTAACTGAACGCAGAGCTCGTTATCGGACGAAAGATTGTCGCCGTCCGAAAAATGAAAGGCATAAACGTTGTGATCCGCAGAGTTGTAACGCTCCTTGATCAGTTGCAAGGCCAAGTGGTAAACAGAGGAGCAGCGGGTCCCCCCACTCTCTCCTTTGGTAAAGAACTCCTCCTCCGTGGTTTCCCTGGCTTCGGTGTGGTGGGCCAGGAACACGATGTCCACGTTGCCGTAGTTCGTGCGCAGGAAACGCACCATCCAAAAGAAGAAGGTGCGCGCGATGTATTTTTCGAAAGGCCCCATGCTGCCGCTGGTGTCCATCATCGCCAGGACTACGGCGTTGGCTTCGGGCCGGGTCTTGACCTCCCACGTCTTAAAGCGCAGGTCCTCCGGCTTAAGCCGGGGCAGCCCGCGTCCGCCCTGCAGGGCGTTGCGCTTCAGCGCCTCCAGGATGGTGCGCTTGCGGTCGAGGTTCGACATCGTCCCCTTCTTGCGGATGTCGGTGAATTCCAGGCCTTCCGTGACCATCCGGGGTTTCTTCGAAGCCTTCAGGTTGGGTAGGGCCAGATTTTGAAACAATATCTCGGAGACTTCTTCAATCGTCACCTCAGCTTCGTAATAGTCCACGCCGGGTTCGTTGCCGGGGGCCGATCTCCCGTCGCCCTTTGCCGGGCGGCCGCAAGCCAAGACGTCCCCCGTTTTGGTGTTTCCTGTCCCATGTCCGACGTGATTTTGCTTATTGTGATCGTAGCGGAAACGGTACTCCTGGATGGAGCGGATGGGAACCTTGACCACCCTGCGCCCGTCGGACATCACGATGCTTTCTTCACTGATGATGTCCGCGATGTTGCTTTCGATCGCCTCGCGGACTTTCTCCCAGTGGCGTTTCTGGTCGAGATACCCCTTGCGGTGCAAGGACCAGTCTTCCCGACAGATCGTAAACCTGTCCACCGCCGATCCCCCCAAAAAGGAAGTGCGAAGTGAGAGGTTAGAAGTGCGTAAATTAGGGATTCGCAACAGCGAATCCCATCAAATACGGACTACCGACTACTGACTACCTGTTAAGCAGGCTTCCCACATATCTTAGCAGTTCGTTGGCACATGCCGGGCAGTAGCCGTAATCCTTGATCAAAATGGCGCTGACCTCGTTGATCCTCTGCAACTGCCTGACATCGGGCGTTTTCGTCGAGGTGGTGATCTTAACCACGTCCTTGAGGTCGGCGAAAAGCTTTTTCTCGATGGCCTCGCGCAGGCGCTCGTGAGAATCGTAGCTGAAGCGGCGCCCCTGGCGGGCGTAGCTTGAAAGACGGATCAGGATCTCCTCCCGGAAGGCGCGCTTAGCGTTCTCGGAAATGCCGATCTGCTCCTCGATGGAACGCATCAGTTTCTCGTCAGGGTCGAGCTCCTCGTCCGTGATGGGATCGCGGATCTTAACCCCGTTGACAAATGCTTCCACGTTATCAAGGTAGTTTTCAAAAAGGACCTTGGCCGACTCCTCGTAAGAGTAAACAAAAGCCTTCTGAACTTCTTTCTTGGCCATCTCGTCGTACTCGCGGCGGGCGATGGCGATAAAGTTCAGCATCCTTTCCCTCTCCTCGGAGGTGATGGAGGGATGCTGGTCAAGTCCGTCTTTCAGAGCCCTCAAGACATCCAGCGGGTTGATGCACCGGGCCTTGGTGCGGATCAGCGCCGAACAGAGACGGTTGACGACGTAGCGCGGGTCGACACCCGCCATTCCCTCTTCGGGGTGTTCCATCTGCAGTTCATGCACGTCCTGCTTCCTGAAACCTTCGACATCCTCCCCGTCATAAAGCTTCACTTTTTTAATGATGTCCATTCCCTGCTTCTTGGACTCTTTCAGCCTGGACAGCACCGAAAAGACGGCCGCGACCCTCAAGGCGTGCGGGGCGATGTGGACGTCGCGCATCTCGCTCTGACCGATGAGTTTCTCGTAAATACGGATCTCGTCGCTGACCCGCAGGTTGTACGGGACCTTGAGCACAATCATCCTGGAAACCAGGGCCTCGTTTTTCCTGTTGTTGATGAAGTTCCGGTACTCCGTCTCGTTGGTGTGGGCGACGATCATCTCGTCGGCGTAAATTAACGCGAACCGCCCGGCCTTGAAGTTGCCCTCCTGGGAAAGGCTCAGCAGGTTCCACAGAAACTTTTCGTCGCACTTGAGCATTTCCTGGAATTCCATGATTCCCCGGTTGGCGATGTTGAGCTCGCCGTCGAAGCGGTAGGCGCGCGGGTCGGACTCCGAGCCGTACTCGGCGATCGTGGAGAAGTCGATGCTGCCGGTCAGTTCCGCGATGTCCTGCGATTTGGGGTCCGAGGGCGAAAAGGTGCCAATGCCGACCCGCCTTTCCTCGGAGAGGAGGATCCGTTCCACGGGTACGTTCTCGATCCGCCCGCCATACACGTTATCGACCATGACCCTGCAGACGGGGCAGAGTTCCCCCTCTATATAAACCCCGAACTCCCTGCCGAACTCCTGCCTGAGCTCACGAGGCACCAGATGCAGCGGCTCTTCGTGCATGGGACAGCCCTCGATGGCGTAGACCGCCCCCCGGTCCGTTCTCGAATACCGTTCCAACCCTCTTTTCAGCAGATTGACCAGCGTGGACTTGCCCCCGCTCACCGGCCCCATCAGCAGCAGGATGCGCTTGCGGACGTCAAGGCGCCGTGCTGCGGGGTGAAGGTATTCCTCGACGAGTTTCTCCAGGGTTTTGTCCAATCCGAACAGTTCCCTGGCAAAGAAGCTGTAGCGTCTCACGCCGTCGTATTCCTCATAGCCTTCCTCACGGATCATGCTGTAGATCCTGGCATGGGCCAGCTGGCAAACCGCAGGGTTGGCGCGCACGATCTCAAGGTAGTCGCTGAAGGTACCGCGCCACAATAGAGACTTTTCGGACGAGCGGTACTCTCCAAGGCGCCGGAGGAAGGAATCCATCAAGCCACCCCCCC
Organism: Desulforudis sp. DRI-14; assembly: GCF_052618305.1. Next base: position 5,754 of record NZ_JBQXEZ010000025.1, read on the forward strand.
GTACCGGGCAACTGTGAAGTGAGAGGTGAGAAGTCAGAGGTGAGTACTGGGTGAACCGCAGAGCGAATCCCGCCAAATGCTCTGACTTCCGACTTCCCACATCTCACCTCTCAAACTGGAGGCCAGTCTATAAAGACTTATATGCTTAAGAGGGGCGAAAAAGAAGGTGAGGGAAGGAAAGCAACAAAAAAGGCCATCGTTGAAACGACGGCCAAAAGGCGTACTTTCGCAGTGCTGCTAGTTAAGAGGACAAACTATGTAATCCTTGTCCGGTTCCAGGCACGCCAGCTCTTCGCTGGAAAGCAGCTTGTAAATCACATCGTCGCCTTCGTACCAGGTCACCAAGTATTCCATCCGAACCAACTCCCGGGTGACTGTATTCGGGTATACAAAGTACTGTATTCATTATAACTTTAAATGCCATATTTCACAAGCAGTCCTAGAATTAAATTCTTTTAGTTCACGTTCAGCCTGGACAGCATTAGGGCGTTGGCCTGCCGTTCCAGCCTGTCGTCAAGGGGCGCCAGTCTGACGGTTTTTCCCCGGCGCTGCAGCGCCAGGGTGATGAGGTAATCCGTTAACTGCGGGTTCTTGGGCAGGAGCGGGCCGTGAAGGTAAGAGCAGAAAACGTTCTTGTAGCGGGCGCCTTCCCATCCGTCAATGCCGTTGTTCCCGTAACCGGCCAGGACCTTGCCCAGGGGGACGACGCTCCCCAGGAAGGTCTGTCCCGCGTGATTCTCGTAACCGGTGACAAGCACGGTTTCCCCATCCAGGTCGACCTCCACCGCAATGTTGCCTTTCAGTCTCTTTTCACCGGCCTGGGTATAAAGATCGAGCAGCCCGAGAGCGGGGATTTCCTTGCCGTCAAGGGTACGGTAGAAGTGCCCCAGAAGCTGGTATCCGCCGCAGATGGCCAGCACCGTCAACCCGCTCTCGAAGGCGTCGCGCAAGGCGTCCCGGCGGGTCAAGAGGTCGGCGGCGATAATATCCTGTTCGCGGTCCGAACCGCCGCCCAGGAACAGAAAGTCGACCTTGCTGAAATCCATGTGTTCCCCGAGCCCGACCTCCAGGACCCGCACGGGTATCCCCCGCCACTGGCAGCGACGGGTGAAGGAGATGATGTTGCCCCGGTCGCCGTAAAGGTTCAGGAGGTCAGGATAAAGATGGCATACTGTCAGCATAGTCAGCCTCCTTGCGGTCCAAAAGACGGCGGAGTTCCTTCTCAACCGGCCACAGGGCCGTATATGTCGCCAGGAAATAGACGGCCTCCCCCTGCCCGTGCAAAGCTGCGCGGACCGCTTCGCGCAGGTCGGGACGGATAAGGATGCGTTCGGGCGGCAGCCCGGCGTACTTGAGGCGGACGCCCATCTCCTCGGCGCGGCGGCCGCTGCAGTAGAATCTCACCAGGCTGTCGGCGGCGGGGACCAGAGCCTCGAAATCAACGTCCCAGAGCCACGAGATATCGCGCCCGTCGGCGGCGTTGTCGTTAATGGCGATGAAAACGTCCTTCTTGAAGGGGGTGTTGAGCAACAGGGCCAGGCTCTCGTTGAAGCCCGCGGGATTCTTGACGAGGTTGAGGAACACCTGCTTCGATCCGTACCGGAAGTTTTGCAGCCGGCCGGTAGCCGGTTCGTAACAGCTGAGGCTGGCCGCCATCTCGGCAGGCCCCACGCCCAGGACCAGCCCCGCCGTGAAGGCCGCCAGGGCGTTGTACAGGTTGTAAAAACCCTGTGTCGGCAGGTGCAGCGGCACGGCGCGGTTTCCGTAAGCCGCCTTGCATGTAAGCGTGCCCTGGTCCTGCCTGATCTCACGGGCATCGACATCGGCCTCGGGGCGCTTGAAGCCGCACCCCGGGCAAAGCCACAGGCCCAGTTGGCTGTAGTGATAAAAGGAGTAATTGAGAGCCTTGCCGCAGAAAGGACAGAAACGCGCTTCCCGAGAAGCTTCACCGAGCCGGCCGAAAACGCGCCGGTAAGGGGCGACCCCGTAATAGACCGCGGAGGGATTCCCCCTTCCCAGTTGGGCCACAAGCGGGTCGTCGGCATTTAGGACGAGACGTGTATCGCCAAGCCCTTCAAGGCTTTTACGTATGGTTGCGATGGTCATGTCAAGTTCCCCGTAACGATCCAGCTGGTCACGGAAGAAATTAGTTACGACCACCACGGTCGGCTTAACCATGGCCGTAACCGCGGGGAAACTGTTCTCGTCGACCTCGAGTACGGCGAAGTCATACCGGGGACGGCCCAGAACGCCGGCGTGACGGACGAAAGCCGCCGTCACCCCCGTAAGCATGTTCGCCCCCTCCTGGTTGCAAATCACCCGGTACCCTCTGGCTCTAAGGATGTGCGCCAGCATATTGTTGGTGGTCGTCTTGCCGTTCGTGCCCGTGACGATGACGACGCCCCGTGTCACCATCCCGGCCATCAGGGTCAGGGCCCCGGGGTTGATGCGCAGCGCGATCCGCCCGGGCAGCGACGAGCCGCGGTGCCCGGCCGCCTGGCTGATTTTAACGACCAGCTTGGCCCCCAAAACCGCCGCCGCATGTCTTAGGCGCAAGAATCTTGCCCCCTGCGTTCCATATTATGGGAACCCTGTCTCTACTTTAACCTGTCCCCGGAGCCGATGCAACCGCATCCGGGATAAAAGAATCGGGCCAGACGACCCGGGCTTAGAATTAGTTAGAACTCCGGAGGCAGTTCCTTAATATCCTTCAGGCTGAAGACCGGGCCCTCCAGGCAGACGAACTTGCTCCCGATGTTGCACCGCCCGCACTTGCCCACCCCGCACTTCATGCGCAGTTCCAGCGTCGAGTAAATCTGTTCGTCGCGGAAACCCAGCTTTTCGAGAGCCTGGAGCACGAACTTGATCATAATCGGTGGCCCGCATACCAAGGCAATCTTGTTTTCGGCTGAAGGAGCAATCTCCTCGACATAAGCCGGAACAAAACCGACGTGTCCTTTCCACCGCTCCTCCGCACGGTCTATGGTCGTATAAACCACGGTGTCCCGCTGATTGGGCCAGTTTTCAAAAAGGTCGTGCTTAAAGCACAGGTCGTCATAAGACCGGGCCCCGTAAATGATTTCGAGCCGTCCATAGTCGTCCCGGTTTTTATCGGCGAGGACGAAATCAATCATTGATCGCAAGGGAGCTAGGGCAAACCCCCCGCCCACGACCAGGAGGTCCTTACCCTTGGCCAGTTCGTAAGGGAAATGATTACCGTAGGGGCCCCTTATACCGATAACCGCCCCGGGGCTAAGCTCGTGCAGCGCAGAGGTTACTTTACCCATACGCTTGATGCTGAACTCAAGAAATCCCTGCTTGGTAGGCGCCGAACTGATTGAAAACATCGCTTCCCCGACTCCGAATACCGATAGCATAGCGAGCTGCCCTGGTTCGTGTTTCCATCCGGCCATCGCTTCCCGGTCGTTCAAGGTTATCCTGAACGTGTTAACGTCACCGGTTTCCCGGATGATTTCCCGGATGGTCGCCAGTTGGGGCAGAAGCGGGTTATCGCGGCAACCGCATTCTCCCATTCCTACCCCACCTCCTTGACGTCGGCGATTACCCTGGTGATATCGATATTGGCCGGGCACATCGCCACGCAGCGCCCGCAGCCCACGCACCCGTCCAGGCCATAGCGGTCGTAGTGGTACTTCAGCTTGTGCATGAAGCGGTTACGCACCCTTTCCTTCTTTCCCGGCCGCGGATTATGCCCGCTGGTATGCAGGGTGAAATCGGCGAACATGCACGAATCCCAGCAGCGCAGCCGCCGTCCTCCCCCCGGCCCGGCAGGCTCGTCCACGATATCGAAGCAATGGCAGGTCGGGCAAAGATAGGTGCAGATCCCGCAGCCGATGCATTTCCTGGCCAGTCTCTCCCAGTAAGGGCTGGCGAAAAGCCCGTCCATTTTCTCGCGTACGCCCCTTAAGTCCACTTCCCGGTAAAACTGCCGGGCCAGGTTCGCCGTCCGGTTTTCCTTCTCTTCAAGGTCACCGGCGCCGGCCGGGCCGAAGAGGTCCCGGTGCGCGTTCAGCACCGCTTCTCCCTTGGCTGTGAGGAATTCCACCACGTACCGGTCGCCCAGGTTGGTAAGCATCAGGTCGGCCCCTTCCCCCGACGTCGGCCCGTACCCGTAGGCGCGGCAAAAACAGCCGGGAAGCACGCGCCGGCAGCTCAAGCCCGCGATCGTCGTCTTTTCGCGCTTGTCCGACCAGTAGGCGTCCCCGAACCTACCCGCGAAGACGAAGTCCAGGGCGGTTATGCCCCTGACGTCGCAGGGACGGGCCCCGAAAAGCAGGGTCTGTGCAGCCGGGGGGGGGGGGTTGAGTTCCATGCCGCCCTCTCCATAGGCGTAACGGTAGAGTTCTTCCGTTTGCGGAAGAAAATGCGCCTTGGGCGGCAGCGTCGGCAGGTCGAAGTCGACAGTCACCTCTTCGGCGGATTTTACCCGGCGGTAGGCAACGGCACCCTCTTCGGAAACGGGCGCGACAAGCGCATCCCGCTGCGCATATCTGTCCAGGAAAACTTTCAATTGTTCCTTTAAAAGTACCATCGCGGGCACGCGAGCAGCACCTCGCTACATGAATTCTTCCTTGTCTTCCGGGCTATAGGATCCAAGCACAGGTATCTCCGCGGCCGTCAAGCCGGGGGTCGGCACCGCGAAGAGTTCCGCAGCATCCTTCAGAACCTTGCGGTAAAGTTTGCTCAGCGGGATGCCGACCGGGCAGACCCGCTCGCACTCGCCGCAGTCGATACACCGGCCGGCCACGTCAAACATGCGAATAAGGTGGAAGGTGTAGTTCTCGGCCAGGGAAGTGTTTTTGCTGATCCAGCCGGCCCCCTGCTGCCAGCCCGGCACGGCCTGCTCGAAAGAACACTCCTTGCAGTTGCAAGCCGGGCACACGTTCCGGCAGGCATAGCAGCGCAGGCACCGCGAAAACTGCCCGTCCCAGTAAGCGCTCTTCTCCGCGGGGCTCAGCGCCTCCAGTTCCCTGACCGGGGCGAAGGGATCACATCCCGGCCGGGCCGGGTTGGAAACGCCGGGGCCGAGCGTGACGTCGGCCCGGGCCGGCGCGTTCCTCACGCAGGTCAGGCACTTCTCCAGGAGATACTCCTCTTTGGGCAGCGTCACCTCGCCCTGGTCCGAGACGAGCACGAAGGCCTCGCCGCGGTCCTCGACACCGTTCAGCCGTGCCCGCGGGCCAAGCGCAGCCAGGGTCTTCCCGCGGTCCAGCATCCCCCCGCAGGGGAGTCCCAGGACGACGATCCGCTCCCGCGGGAACTGCCGGTCCTGGACCAGGCGGTTGACGGCCCGTTCGTCGCAGCCCTTGACGGCGACGGCGATCTTGGTATCCTCATAACGGTAATCGAGAAGGTATTTGACAAGGTTGGGCACGCAAAAAGGGTTCCACACGAGCCCGGCCGCTTCCGCCGGTGAAACGGCAAAAGCCGGCGCCGTTCTGGCGGCGTCGCTCCCCTCTTCCCAGGCAATAACCATCGCTGCGTCTCCCGACTCCAGGAGCCGCGCAGCCTCTCTGCGCAGGTCGTCTTGCACTTTATTCAATCCGCATCCCTCATCTTCCGGTTTGGCCCGAGCCGGTTGATGTCCTCCGCCATCCGGCGCGCCGTGTCGGCAACCTTGTTGCCTTCCGAACCGGAGATCCAGCGGACCTCGAGGCGGCCGGGCTCAAACCCCACGTACTCCATAAGCCGTTTAAAGAGCTGGAACCGGCGGCGGGTGAAATAATTGCCACTGACATAGTGGCAGTCCCCGGGGTGTCACCCCGAAACCAGGACGCCGTCGGCGCCCTTTTTAAAAGCGCGCAGCACGAAGTGCGGGTGCACCCTGCTCGAACAGGGCACGCGGACGATCCTTATGTTGGGGGGATACGCCGTCCTGCTCACTCCAGCCAGGTCGGCGCCCGCATAACTGCACCAGTTACAGAAAAAACCGACGATCTTGGGATCGTTTTGTTCCTGTCGGTCTTTCTCTACTGACATATTGCGTCCACCTCCGCCAGTAACTGCTGGTTGGTGTAGCCTTTAACCTCGATCGCCCCGGACCGGCAGGCCACGTTGCAGGCTCCGCAGCCCTGGCAAAGCCCGCTGTTGACGCCGGCGACCACGCGCTCCCGCGGTGGGTGGCCGGGCTGGCGCTCGGTAATCGTCTTGGCTTCCAAAGCCTTATAAGGACAGGCAGGCAGGCAAAGCAGGCAGCCCGAGCACAAGACCTCATTGACTGAGGCAATCATCGGGTTGGTCTCCAATTCGCTGCGCGACAGGAGCCCGATAACCTTGGAGGCCGCACCGCCGGCCTGGGCCACCGTGTCCGGGATGTCCTTGGGACCCTGGCAGGCGCCGGCCAGGAACACCCCTCCCGTATGCGTCTCGACCGGGCGAAGCTTCGGATGGGCTTCCTGGAAAAAGCCGTCCTTGTCCCCCGTTACGCCCACGAGACGGGCGAGGTCAGCTGCGCCCGCAGCCGGCTCCATCGCCGTGGCCAGGACGACCATGTCGGCCTCGATTTCCACCGGGCGGCCGAGCAGCGTGTCGGCTCCCCGGACGATTAGCTTGTCCCCGTTTTGGAAGATTTTGGAGACCCGTCCCCTGATATATACGGCGCCGTCGTTCAGGGTGCGCTGGTAAAACTCCTCGTAGCCCTTTCCCGCCGTCCGCACGTCCATGTAAAAAATATAAGCCTGGCTTCCGGGAATCTTCTCCAACACCTGGTGGGCATGCTTGGCCGTATACATACAGCAGACCCGAGAGCAGTACTCGCGTCCCTTGGCGGCGTCCCGCGAACCCACGCACTTGACGAAGACGACCGACTTCGGCTCTCTCTGGTCAGACGGCCGCAGGATTTTCCCGCCGGTCGGCCCCGCCGCATTGACCAGCCTTTCAAACTGCAGCCCGGTAATCACGTCGGGATATTTACCGTAGCCGTACTCCCCGTATGCCCTCTCCCAGTCGAAAAGCTTGTAGCCCGTGGCCAGGACGATGGCCCCGACGTCCTCGGTGAAAGTGGATTCCCGTTCTTCGTAATTGACTGCTCCGGTCGGGCATACCTTGGCACAGATCCCGCAGCGTCCGGTCTGGAAGCGCATGCAGTTGGCCGCGTCAATGACCGGCTTGTTGGGAACGGCCTGCGGGAAGGCGATGTAGATGGCTTTCCGCTGGCCGAGGCCCAGGTTGTACTCGCTGGCAACCTTCTTCGGGCACTTCTCCCAACAAGTCCCGCAACCCGTGCACTTATCGTGGTCGACATAGCGCGGCTTCTGGCGGATTGTAACCTTAAAGTTGCCGATGTATCCGGTGACAGACGCCACCTCGGCGTAGGTGTAAAGCTTGATGTTGGGGTGGGAGGCCGCAGCCGCCATCTTCGGGGTGCTGATGCAGGCCGAGCAGTCCAGCGTCGGGAAGGTTTTGTCCAGCCTGGTCATGTTGCCGCCGATGGTGGGCTCCCTCTCGACGAGGACGACCTCCTGTCCGGCGTCGGCGACGTCCAGGGCCACCTGGATGCCCGCGATGCCTCCCCCGATGACCAGGCACCGCTTCGTCACGGGCAGCGGGGAAACGGTAAGGGGCTGGAGCAGGGCCGCCTTCGCGACGGCACGGCGCAACAGGTCGAGGGCCTTGGCCTGGGCCTTCTCCGGCTCGGCGGCGTGGACCCAACTGCAATGCTCGCGCAGGTTGGCCATTTCGCAAAGGAAGGGATTTAAACCGGCCCTCGCCAATGCCTTGCGAAATGTCTCCTCGTGCAGTCGCGGCGAGCAGGACGCCACCACCACGCGATCGAGACCGTGCGTGCGAACGGCGTCGATGATCAGGTTTTGGCCCGGCTCGGAGCACATATACTTGTAGTCCGCGGCGTATACGACGCCGGGCATTTTGGCCGCTTCCTCGGCAAGTTTGGGGCAGTCCAGGACGCCCCCGATATTGGAACCGCACCAGCAAACGAAGACGCCGATCCGGGGCATGGTGTCAACTCCGCTCCTTTACGTTCTTCCCGTTGCCAGTTGCAACTGAATGATCTATCTTTTCCGAGGGGTATTCTCGGGACAACACTTTTTAAAAACCTTGTCGGTGCTTACGAAATGAATGTTCATCCCCAGTTCTTCGGGCCTGGCGCCCATGGCGAGCCCCAGGACCTGCGTGAAATAGAGCACCGGGAGTTGAAAACCGGTGCCGAACTTCTTGTTTACATGACCCTGCCTGCCGTCCAGATTGGAGTGGCAGAGCGGGCAGGCAACAACAAGGCATTCCGCACCCGCTCCCAAAGCTACGGCAAGGATGTCCCGTGTCAGCTTCAGCACGACGTCCTCGTCGGTCAGAGACAGCGAAGCACCGCAGCATTCCGTTTTGTATCCCCAATCGATGGGCTCGGCGCCACATATCTCCAGCAACCCGTCCATCGACGAGGGATGCTCGGGGTCGTCAAACGAGACCGCCGGCGGGCGGAGAAGCAGGCAGCCATAGTAACAGGCCACCTTAAGGCCGTCAAGCGGCCGGACGACTCTGCTTTTTAAAGCCTCACCCTGCCCGGCGAGCAACTCGAGCAGGGACTTCACCCGGACCCCCTCTTCCTTGTACGGACGCCCCGTAACGGCCTCCATCTTCTCACGCAGCACCGGATCTCTCGCCAGGTCGTTCTGGGCCATCCTGAGGCGCTGGTAGCAAGCCGCGCAGGGAACGGCAACCTCCAGGCCCATCTCGTCGGCGATGGCCAGGTTGCGCGCCGGGAGAGCCGTGCTGAGAAAGTGGTTGGTGCTATGGGCCGAAGTCGCTCCGCAGCAGTTCCAGTCCGGAAGCTCCTTTAATTCAATACCAAGGCGGTCACAGACCGCCCGCGTCGAAAGATCGTATTCTCTGGCCGTAGCGTGCAGTGAACAGCCTGGGTAATACGCGAACTTCATTTCCCGTCCTCCATCTCCCCGGCCCGGCGGAAAATAGCCGCTATCTCCCCGGTAGACCTGATGCGCGACGGGGCAAGGCGCAGCTTCCGCCTTTTGAGCATGCCGAGCCCCAGGTCGGCGTCCTTCAGGGGTGTACCGCGCTTGAGGTTCAGCCCCATGGCCAGCCCCAGCTCGTGGGCCCGGCCGTACTTGCGGACGGATTCCAGGAAGACGTTATTAAACAAGGCAACCTGCCTGCCTGCCCTGACCTTCCCCTGCCGCAAGGCGGCGATCCTCAGGCAATCCATGATTCTAGCCAGGTCGACGCCGCGGGGGCACCGGGTCGTGCACGTCGAACAGGCGGCACAGAGCCAGATGGTCCGGGTCGCCAGTGCCTCGTCCCGGAGCCCGAGCTGCAGCATGCGGACGACCTGGTGGGGCGCCGCGTCGGCGGCGAAAGCCACCGGGCAACCCGCCGTACATTTGCCGCACTGGTAGCAGTCGGAAAGCGTCTGGCCGCTTTGATCCTCGATCCGGCGCCGGAAATCGGCGCCGTCCCGCAAACTCTGCGTAAGGTTTACAGTCAAATCCTGTTCTCCTCCCGCACAACCTTCGCTGGCTCAAGTACCACTTAAAAATTTAGGCCCGAATAAAAAAATATTCGAGCCTTTCCGCCAAATCCCTCTTCTCTTACCCTTAAAAAAACTTGGGCATGCAACCAGGTTACGCTCAAAATAGCCTGACTATTTGTAGAACTTCAGCAACAGCAAACGTAAAAATCCGGGCAGCCTGAAATAATAAACCCGCAAGGTTTCCCCCTCCTCAGTTGTTTTACTTATACTATGAGGATGGTCTGTCATATGTCACCTTGCAACGCGCCGGTTAAACGCTAAAGCTTCAGCCATTCGGCCATCCTCGCGCAGACCTCGTCGAGGCTGCCTTTCTCGCAGCCGCTTACAGGCAGGGAACGCAAAAACCTCGCCCCGTACTGCTTTTTAAGGATTCTGGGGTCGAGAACCACCACTACCCCCCGGTCGCGGCTGCTGCGGATAAGACGGCCGAAGCCTTGTTTCAGGCGGATCACCGCCTGGGGCAAGAAGAGGTGGAAAAAGGCGTTCTTGCCTTGCCGGGCCAGGGTCTGGCGGCGGGCTGCGGCGACCGGATGATTGGGCGGCTGAAAAGGCAGCTTCACGATCACTAGGCAGCGAAGGGCTTCGCCCGGAACGTCGATACCCTCCCAGAAACTTGCAGCCCCGAAAAGCACGGTCCGCTCGCCGGATTGAAACGCTTCTAAAAGGCGCGTGCGCCCGCCGTCGAGGTGATGCCCGAGGAGATCGATGTCGTATGCCTGCAAGCGCTCTTTTAATCTTCTATATGCTTCGCGCAACGCTTTATGAGAGGTAAAAAGAACTAGCGTGCCCCCGCCCGCCGTGGCGACGATGCGCTCCAACGCCCCGCACAGGGCTTTAAGGTACTGCGCCTCGCCAGTGGAAGCCGGGTCAGGGAGGTCGGTCGTCACGGCCAGAAGGGCCTGGCGGTCGTAGTCGAAAGGCGAGGCCACCTGCACCTTGCCCACAGCGTCTGCCGGAAGCAGGTGCAGCCCGACTCTTTCGGCGAAGTAGTCAAAAGAGCCGTCGACTGTGATCGTGGCCGAAGTAAAGATGACAGGGGCCTTGATCCGGTACAAACCTTCGCAGAGCAACCGGTCGACCTCGACCGGCGCCGCCCGGAACGTCACCCCGCCGTCCCGGAAAGCACGTTCGGCCCACGCGACCAACCCTTCCCGGGCTTGGCCCAAGATAAACAAGAGGTCGTCGGCCAGCCGGCGGCCGCGCGCCAGCAACGCGGCCAACTGTTCAGCAGCTTCCCCCTCGGGACCGTAACGGCCCCTGCTGAGCTCATCGAGCACCGCACCGGCGGCGCCTAATATTGATTGGAACGCGCTGTCCAGGTCTAAAACCGGCTCCTGCAGTTCTTCTTCTTGGATAACCAGGGGTTCGTCGCTTTCCCCGAGGCGTTCAATAAAAAAGGAGCACAGGTTTTCAACCGCGTTCCGCAACGCGGCCTGCGCCGCACCGAATCCGGCACCGACCAGCCCCGGGTGAGCTTGTGCAACCCGTACCGTGGAACGGTCTAACGCTTCCAGCCAGGATGTCAGCTCCTGGCGGGTGACGGCGCGCCCGAACTGTTCCGTGGCCACCCCTTCCAGGTGGTGGGCCTCGTCGATGATTACCGGACCGTAATCGGGAAGCATCTGGCTGTCCAACTGCAGGCTGGCTAAAAGCAGGGCATGGTTGGTAACCACGATCTGGGCGCGATCGGCCTTGCGCCGTGTGCGCATCGCAAAGCAGGAACCGTACCAGCGACAGGCCGCGCCGGCGCAACCCTCATGTTCCGCGGCGATTTCCGGCCAGAAACCTCGCTCCGCCGGCGTCAAAGAAAGCTCGCTGCGGTCGCCCGCAACGGTTTCCCTGAGCCACACGCTGACGCGGGCCAGAAACAAAGCCTTTTCGGGATTCAATCCCTCGGCCTGGGCGAAATGCAGGCGCCGGCGGCAGAGGTAATGCGAGCGCCCTTTTAGAATTGCCGCCGAGAGGGGCTGCCCCAGAACGCCGGCGACCAGGGGCACGTCTTTGGCAATCAACTGTTCCTGGAGGGTTACCGTATGGGTCGAAATCAACACCCGCTGCCCGTTAGCCAGGGCCCAGACAGCGGCCGGCAGAAGGTAAGCCAGGGACTTGCCGGTCCCCGTGCCGGCCTCGATAACCAGGTGGGTGGCGTTTTGGAGAGCTTCGAGCACCGCTTCGGCCATCTTCAACTGGCCTTCGCGGCACTCGTACCCAGGGAACACCTTGGCGAGGGCGCCCCCGGGAGCCAATACGGCGAGAGGGTCCGGTACCGGTTCGTGTCGCTGTAGAGCGGGGCGATAGTCATCATCCCACACCGTTTCCTCGGCCGCCGCGGTCCTCGGCGCGGCAGCGAAACTGCGGACGCTTGCCTGCAAGGCGTCCCTGACGACCTTCGCCCACGGAGACATCCCCCGTTCAAAGATCATCCCCAGTTGGGTCAAGAGAGTAAAATCGAACCCGGCGAGGCGCTCCTGCAAGGCCAGGAAGACCCTGGCGGCGGCGAAGGCGTCTTCGAGAGCCCTGTGGCGAACGGGGTAGTCTATGCCCAGGTGTCTGCAGAGGTTTTCTAGGCGGTAACTGGCCAGGCGCGGCATAACCAGCCGCGCCAGCTCGTACGTATCCAGCGCCGGCTCGCGCACCTCGACGCCCGAGCGCCGGAGGAAAGCCAGATCGAAACCAATGTGCTGGCCCACCAGGACGTCCCCGGCGATAAAGGACTGCACCTCGTCCTTGACCTCAAGCCAGGCAGGTTGCCCCGCCAGGTCGGCGTCGCTCAGGCCGGTAAGGGCCGCTACCCGCGGCGGCACGGAAAAGGAAGGCCTGACCAGCGCCCGGAAGGTACCGGCGATAGCGCCGCCGGCCACACGCACCAGGCCCACCTCGATGATCTCATCTGTTGCGGGATCGAGACCGGTCGTCTCTAAATCACAGACGACAAAACTGTGCAGCAAATCTACTTGCCCCGCATTTCCTATTTAGGCTCTTCGGGCGCCTTCGTCTCCCGGGCCTTTGCCGCCTGGTGCTGCATATCGGCAAGCTTGGCGGTCAGCTCCCTGACCCGCCACGACAGCCGCCACTGTCGCCCGAGGCCGAGGATGAAAGCGATGATCGCCCCGGCCGCCACCGAGCCGAGGACGACAAGCGACAGCGAAACGCCCTGAAAAGTCCAGAACAGCAGGCGTATCGTCACGGTCGTCGCATTCTGCACCGCAAACACGGAGACAAGGAGGGCGAACAACAGCACGGCGATAAGGAAAACCTGCACGCGCAACACCTCCCGATGCGTGTTTTTCTGTTTTGCATCGGTTGATTCCTTCCGTTGGAATAAAAAGCTCACATATTGGTTAGTTTATTCATACGTTAAAAACAAAAAGACGGGGCGGATGGTGGTGGAGAAGAGAAAGCGGTATCGGCCGATACCTGCGGGACTCACCCGCGAGCTATTGGAGACCTCGATCTACAACGTTTACTGGGTCTGGTCGATGGTCGCTTTTGTCCTCTTCGGCAGCATGGAAGAAGCCCAGAGGATTATGCAGCAAACAGCCCTGAAGCTGACGGGGCACGAAAAGATGGCCCGGAAGACGGTCATGAAGGTCTTCACTGACATCGCCGCCGACCCCGGGCGCCATGTCGAGACCCTGTTGCAGAGTTCCTACTATTACGAGCAGGACAAAGGGAAAAGGGAATTCCTCCTGACCCGGAAACTCCTGCACAACCTGCGCGAGCGCGAAATGCTCACCCCCGGGGAATACCAGCGGTGGGAAGAAAAACTGAAACCCTGACCACCTTCCGCTTAAAGTCCGGCATCGAAAACGCCGGATTTTTGCTTGCCGGCAGGAGTATAATGGCAATAAGCGTTCGGATATCGTTTAAGCAAAAACCGTGGGTGGTGGAAACAGTGGAGAGTCTTAAAGTAGGTGTCTGCCAGATACGTGTTACCGAGACAAAGACGGACAACCTCGGCCGTGCGCGCGAAATGCTGCTGGCCGCGGCCGGAGAAGGGTGCCGGCTTGCCGTCTTGCCCGAGATGTTTAACTGCCCTTACGACCACCGCTTCTTCAGGCCCTTCGGTGAAACGTTTCCCAGCGGGCCCACCCTCGACATGCTGCGGCAGACCGCCCGGGAAACCAAAATGGTCGTCGTCGGAGGGACGCTGCCAGAACTAGACGGCGAACTGCTTTACAACACCTGTTTCGTGTTCGGACCCGATGGCGGACTGCTCGGACGCTACCGCAAGGCCCACCTTTTCGACGTGGAGCTTGAAACCATCACCTTTAAAGAGTCGCATACCTTCAGCGCCGGCAGCGAGCTCGGCCTTGTCGCGACCCCCCTGGGCCTGATCGGTATCGCCATTTGCTTCGACATCCGTTTTCCCGTCTTTATCCGCGCCCTGGCCCTGCAAGGCGCCCGGCTCCTTGTCCTGCCGGCCGCCTTCAACACCGTTACCGGGCCGGCGCACTGGGAGTTGCTGCTCCGCGCGCGCGCACTGGACAACCAGGTTTACGTTATCGGCGCCTCTCCCGCCCGTAATGAACAAGCCGCCTACCTTGCCTACGGTCACTCGATGGTCGTCGATCCCTGGGGGAGCGTTCTTACCCGGGCCGGCGAGCGGGAGACCTTGCTTACCGTCGACCTCGACCCAGCTTTCACAGACAAGGTTCGCGCCGAACTGCCCGTTCTGCACAATCGGCGGAAGGACCTCGTCGACATTAAAATTTTTTAAAAATTATGTATAAATCAGAGGAGCTGCGGGCAAATTGTAAACGGACCCAGTAACAACCTAACTCCTCTCCCTTTCTGCTGTACCATTCCGGTACAGCCTTTTTTTGGCCATCAGCTGTGAGACAACGGTGATCAAAGTAGTAGGGATTCGCCAGCGAATCCCTACGATCTTACGACTTACAACCTGACAAATTCGGGATTTCCGAATGGGAATCCCTTCGAGTCCGACGACCGACGACTGACGACTTATTCAGTGTTCTCCCTTCGCCGCCAGGTACTTCTCGGCGGCGATGGCCGCCACCGCCCCGTCGGCTACAGCCGTGACGATCTGCCGCAGGGGCTTCTTGCGGACGTCGCCGGCGGCGTAAATGCCGGGCACCGAGGTCTGCATATGCTCGTCAGTCATGATAAACCCCGTCTTGTCCAGTTCCACGAGGCCTTCGACGATATAGCTGTTGGGCTTGATGCCGACGTAGACGAAAACCCCGTCGACCTTGAGATCGAAGGTCTCCTCGGTCTTCAGGTTTTTGACCGTGACCGCCTCAACGGCGTTCTCGCCTTTGATTTCAGTTACCACCGAACTCCAAAGCGGTTCGATCTTCGCGTTGCCAAGCGTGCGCTCCTGCAGCGACTTGGCGGCGCGAAGCTCGTCGCGACGGTGGATCAGATAGACCTTGGAGGCGAACTTGGTCAGGAAATGCGCTTCCTCGACGGCCGCGTCCCCCCCGCCGACCACGGCCACCACCTGATCGCGGAAGAAGGCCCCGTCGCAGACGGCGCAGTAAGAAACACCGCGGCCGCGCAGGCGGGTCTCTCCGTCCACGTTCAGCGGGCGGGGACCGGTACCGGTGGCGATGATGAGCGTACGTGTCTTTACATCGCCCTTTTTCGTCCGAAGCTTAAAGGTATCGCCTTCCGGCTTGATCTCGTAAACCTCGTTGGTCTCGATACGCAACCCGAGCTGGCGGGCGTGCGCCTCCATCTGCGCCACGAGCTCGGGGCCGCCGATGCCTCCCGGGAACCCCGGATAGTTTTCGATCTTTTCGGTGTTCAGGACCGCTCCGCCCGGCGCCCCGCGCTCGAACAAAACCGTGTCCAAACCCGCACGCACCGCATAGATCCCGGCCGCCAGACCCGCCGGACCACCACCGATAATCACCACATCGTACATTTCCGCTCACCCCAAAGCTAAAAATATGTTACATTTCCATGAGTTTGCGCAACGCGAAGCCGAGCCCTATTTTGGTATAAGCCAGCGAAAGCCCGCCCTGGAAATACACGGCATAGGGCTCGCGTAAAGGCGCGTCGGCCGTCATTTCCAGCGAAGCGCCCTGGACGAAGGTCCCCGCGGCCATGACCACACCGCCCGAATAACCGGGGAGGTCGCCGGCCTCAGGCACCACGTGGGCATCCACCGGGGACGCCCTTTGGATACCGCGGCAAAAAGCCAAAACCTTTTCCGGGCTGCCCAGGCGTATCGCCTGGACGATGTCGGTGCGGTCGTCGTCAAAACGCGGGCTCACCTTATATCCCAGCATCTCCATCAACCGGGCCGCCAATACCGCGCCCTTCAAGGCTTCGGCCACAAAATGCGGAGCGAGGTACAAGCCCTGGAACAACAGCCGGTAGCCGTGCGGATTGCACCCCACCTTGCCGGCCAGCCCGGGAGCGGTCAGCCGCCCGGCGGCCAGGAGCACCAGGTCTTTCCGCCCGGCAATATATCCTCCGGTAGGAGCCAAACCGCCGCCCGGGTTTTTAATCAGCGAACCGCAGGTAAGGTCGGCTCCCACGGAAGGAGGCTCGTCGGCTTCGACAAACTCGCCGTAACAATTGTCGACGACGACAACGATCTCCGGAAACCGTTTTTTCACGGCCCCGATCAGGTCACCCATCATTTTGATGCTCAACCCGGGCCGCCAGGCGTAGCCCTGCGACCGCTGCAGGTATAATATTTTTGTCCGGGGCCCGACCAACGACAGGATAAGGTCGACGTCGATCTCCGGAGCGCTCAGCGGCGCTTCCCTGTAGCCGACGCCGAAATCGCGGAGCGACCCGGGGACTTGTTCATCGATACCGATAACCCGGGCCAGCGTATCATACGGCCTGCCCAGGGATAGAATCTCGTCCCCCGGCCGGCACACGCCGTAGAGGGCGGCGGCCAGGGCGTGCGTTCCCGACACGATCTGGAGCCTCACCAGGGCGGCCTCGGCGCCGAAAGCGCGCGCCCATACCCGGTCCAGCACCTCGCGTCCCGGGTCGTCGTACCCGTAACCGGTTGACGGGCGAAAATGAAATTCGCTCACCCTCACCTCGTGGAAAGCCCTGAGAACACGCTGGTGGTTGGCCAGGGCGGTCTCGTCGATCCGTTTGAAGACAGGGGCCGCGTCCTGCTCGGCCTGCCTGATCAGCGCAACTGTTTCCTGCAACACATAACGCACCCGCCCGCTCGGTCGTCGGTTGTCGGGTAGCCCGGTACTCAAGCCGTTCCCGGTCTCTTTTGCTCCGACGTCTGACGACTGCCTACTACCAACTGAACTATACAGCTCCAATAATGAAGCCCTTCTGGTGAAGGGCTTATTGTCCGGCGGTCCTCGGTTCGGGAGCCGCGGTCGAGGTGTTGACCGGCCGCCCCGGACTGACCGTCGAAATGGCGTGCTTGTATACCATCAGTTGTTTTCCTTCGCTCTCGAGGATGACTGTAAAGTTGTCGAAACCCCTCACCAAACCCTTGAGTTGGAACCCGTTAACCAGAAAAATGGTCACCGGTATATTCTCCTTGCGGAGCTGATTCAGGAACGCGTCCTGAAGATTAATCTGGGTCTTGGTCATGGGTACTGCCCCCTGTCTCTTTGAAAGTCGTTCCTGTCAAATGCAAAACTATTTCGCGGTAGGCGTTGGTACTCCTGCCACTCGGTAACAATTTCTTTCGCCGCCCCTGCCGGCCCTCCCGCGGCAACGACATCCAGCCAGATGATCCGTTCGTCCCTCCGAAACCACGTCAATTGCCGTTTCGCAAAACGCCGCGTGTTGCGTTTGAGCGTCTCGACGGCCTCGTCAAGGCCGGTTTCGCCTGCGAGATAGGCGGCGATCTCTTTGTAGCCCAGCCCCTTCATCGACGGCAGGTTCCGTTCGTATCCCCGGTTGATCAGGCGCCTGACCTCTTCGACCAGGCCGGCGGCCAGCATCTCATCCACGCGCTTTTCGATGCGGCGGTACATCTCGTCGCGGTCGCAGATCAGCCCGAACACCAGGGTACGGTACTTCGGGTCGGTTTTGTGGTCGCGGTCCTGGAAGCTGCTCAGCGGCCGCCCCGTCCGGTAGTACACTTCCAGGGCCCTGATGACCCGCCGGACATTGTTGGGATGCAGCCTTTGGGCGCTTACGGGGTCCACACCGGCAAGCTGCCCGTGCAGCCACGCGACACCGCGGGCTCTGGCCGCGTCCTGGAGTTCCCGCCGCAAGGCCCGGTCCGGCCCGACCACAAAGTGATAATGGTCCAGAACGGCCCGCACGTACAGTCCGGTGCCTCCCACCAGGATCGGCAGTTTTCCCCGGGCGCTTATCTCCTGTATATGTTTCTCGGCCAGTTCTTGGTAACATGCTACGCTGAAATCCTCATCCGGGTCCACAACGTCGATCAGGTGGTGGGGCACCCCTTTCATTTCGGCGGCGGTCGGCTTGGCTGTTCCGACGTCCATGCCCCGGTAGACCATCATTGAATCGGCCGAGACGATTTCGCCGTTCAGTCGCAACGCTGCCTCGATGCCCGCGCTCGTCTTGCCGGTGGCGGTGGGGCCGGTGATTACAAGCAGCGCGGGTTTCTCCTGCGGCAACCTACCAGGCCCCCTTTTCGATAATGCCGTAGGCGACAGGAGAGTACCTCCCGCCTTCCACGCGCGCAAACCCCAGCCGGCCGAATTCTCCGCTGCCCCGCCGCTCCTTCAAAACCACCCGCTTCCTGGCCACCCTGACTGCTTCTTCAACTGTCGCAGCCTTGAGGGGCTCGTTATTCGCCACCGCGCGCAGGGGCTCCATGGCGCTGGAAGACTTGACGGGTTTCCGGAACATGGGGTCGAAGTAAACGACGTCGAAGGCCCCGTCAGAGGAGTCCCGCAGGAAATCCTCGTGGCGCGCGCACACCACCTCGACCCGGCGCATAGCCGCCACCAGTTCCCTGCTCTCTTTGCCGTCATAAGTTTGCAGGCCGTGGCGCATCAAGGCGGCTAGAACGGGGGCGGATTCGAGGGCTACAACCCGGCCTTGTGCTCCCACGGCATAGCTCGCCACCACGGCGTCCGCGCCGAGCCCCAGAGTGCAGTCAAGGACTTTATCCCCCGGTAGCAGGTCCAAAGCCTTCACCATTTGGTCAGTTTTCCCAGCAGCCATCTCCTTTATGCGCAGCTTGGCCATGCCGGGATGGTAAAAGAACTCCTGCCCGCCGGCGAGCAGCGAGACACCCTTCTCTCCCACATGGACGATACCGTCCGCCCCGTAGAGGGCGGCCAAGGCGTCCAAACCCAGTTTATTCCGCTCCACAAAGGGACAGTCCAGCTCATCCGCCAACCGGCGGGCGAGATCCCGCAGGCCGGCGGACGTCCGCAGGCTTGTGGTCACGATCAGCGCAGGCAAACAGCTCACTCCCGGAGGAACCTTCGCGCCAGTTCGTCCGGTCCCATCTTGATGTATGTAGGCCGGCCGTGAGGACACACGGACCGGTTCCTGGCCCGCAGCAAACGGTCGAGAAGGCGCTGCATTTCGTCCAAGCTCATGGCCTCTCCCGCCTTGACGGCCTGGCAGCAGGCCAGGCACGCCGCCAGCGCGCCGCAAATCTCTTCCGCGCCGACCGGGCGTTCTTCACCGAGACGTTCAAGAATGTCTTTCAGCAGTTCGGCCGAAGCAGTCACCCCGGCCGGAACGGCCCTTAAAACGAAGGTGCCGCCCCCGAAGGATTCGATTAGAAAACCGTATTCCGACAAACGCGAGGCATATTGCTCCACAAGCGAAAGCTCCCGGGGGGTAAGTTCTAGAACCAGCGGGACGGCCAAAGACTGCATCTGCGGCGTATTCTGCCCTAAACGTTCGAGAAACTCCTCGTATAAAATCCTCTCGTGGGCCGCGTGCTGGTCGACGATGTACAGGCCGTCGGGCCCGGCGGCAACCACGTAAGTCGGGGGGAGAAAACCAAGCGGCCTTAGGATTGGTGAAGGGGCGTACAGGGCTGTAGCCTCGGCCAGGGTCCGCCGCTGTCCCCCAAACACCCAGCCGGCCTGCGAGAAGCTCCGCTGATCCGGCTCGTCTGCCGCCTCCGGCGGTGCAACTTCCGGGTCTTTCCCCGTCAGGGCGGTGTCAAAGGCGTTCTGCAGGGCGAGGCCTACTGCGGTGGCCAACTCGTTTTGCCCGGCCACGCGGACCTCCAGCTTGGCCGGGTGCACGTTGACGTCAACCTTACCCGCGTCCACCTCCAGGTGCAGGACAACGACCGGGTGGCGTCCCGTGGAAAGCGCCCCGCGATACACGCTCTCGATCGCCCCGGCCACCAGAAAGCTTTTGACAAAACGGCCGTTAATCACTAACACCTGATGCCGGCGCGAACTGCGCGCAAGGTTCGGCGGCCCGGCATAACCGCTCACGCGCACGCCGTCCCGTTCAGCGTGAACGGGCAGCATTCGCCGTGCCACATCCGGGCCGAATACCGCCGCGATGGCGTCGAGCAGGCGGCTGTTGCCCGGTGTCTGGAAAAGGACGCGCCCGTTCTGGCGAAAGGTGAAGGCGACGTCGGGCCTGGCCAGCGCCAATCGCCCGGTGATGTCGGCGGCCGACCCCCCCTCGGAGGATGGGCTGCGCATGAACTTCAGGCGGGCGGGCGTATTGAAGTAAAGGTCCCGCACGATCACCGTCGTCCCCTCGGGCACTCCCGCCGGCCCTGCAAAAACAACGCGCCCGCCTTCCAGCCCCAGTTCGGTGCCTGCGGCCGCGCCCCGCGCACGCGTTTTCAGGTGTACCCGCGCCACGGCGGCGATGCTCGGCAGGGCCTCTCCCCTGAACCCCAGGGTCTGAATGCTGTAGAGGTCGGAGGCATCCCTGATCTTGCTGGTGGCGTGACGCTCAAAGGCCAGGCGGGCGTCTTCGGGGTCCATGCCTACACCGTCGTCGGTCACGGCGATGTACTCCAGGCCCCCGCCCGCGATCTCGACGTTGATCTTCGTCGCCCCGGCGTCCAGGGCGTTCTCCACCAGCTCTTTAACCACCGAGGCCGGCCGGTCGACGACCTCGCCGGCGGCGATCTGGTTGATGGTCGCCTCGTCGAGCAAGGTTATGCGTCCCGTCTTGGCCACCTCCCTAATTGGGCATTGAGCACTGAGCGCTGAGCATTGGACCTTCTATGTCAATACCTAATTTTAATAACCCTGATTAGGCCGCCCGT
>NZ_JBQXEZ010000026.1:0-25999 GCF_052618305.1 Desulforudis sp. DRI-14
ACGGCCTCATAGAACGGTCGAAGCGGCGCACGGAGCGTCGGGGATAACCCAGACCTACTGTAACCGTTTTCATTGTCTGTGGTGCTGCATTTTGCAGGATGAAGACTACTTTCCGATGCAAAAGTCGGCGAAGATACGGTCCAGAACGTCCTCCGCCACGTTGGCCCCGATGACTTCGCCGAGGGCCTCCGCACCGGCCCTGATGTCGACGGCGACGATGTCCAAAGGCACTCCTGCGGCGAGGTTCGCCGCAGCCTGGCTAAGGTATCCGGCGGCCCTCTCCAGGCTGGCCTTGTGCCTGACGTTGGTGACGAGGGGAGGTTCCCGCATGGCGAACCCCTTGCCGAGCACCTGTTCCTCGATAACGGACTCCAGTTCTTCGAGGCCCAGGCCCTCGGTCATCACCGTCCTGACCGCCGGCCATGCGCGGACCCGAAGCGGCAGCGCCGCAAGGTCCAGCTCTCTTTCGCCGACGTCGACCTTGTTGATAATAAGAATGCCTCTTTTACGCTCCACCAGCCTGGCGACCTCGATGTCTTCCTCCTCGAGGCCCGAGCCGGCGTCGAGGACGAACAGGACCAGTTGGGCCGTCTCGGCGCGCTCTCTGGCCATCTGGACCCCGATACGCTCAACGACATCATCAGTATAGCGCAAACCCGCCGTATCGATAAGCCGCAGGGGCATGCCCCGAACGTTGACGATCTCTTCGATTACGTCACGCGTGGTCCCCGGCACCGCGGTGACGATAGCCCTCTTTTCCCGCAGTAGGGCGTTGAGGAGCGACGACTTGCCCACGTTCGGCTTCCCGACGATGACGGTGCTGATGCCCTCGCGAAAGACCTTCCCGGCCTCGGCCCCCTCGGCCAGGGAGGCGCACCGCGCGGCCAGTTCCTCCAGGCGGCCGGCGAGTTCCCGCAGTCGGAGTTCGGGGATGTCGTCCTCGGGAAAATCAATGCTGGCTTCAACGAAAGCCAGCACCTGCATAACGGCGTTAAGCATGTCCCTGATCCGCTCGGAAAGCCTCCCGCCAAGCTGGCCGACGGCCAGAGAGAGGCCGTCCCCCGTCTTGGCGCGGATGACGTCCAGCACGGCTTCGGCCTGGGCAAGGTCCAGGCGCCCGTTCAAGAAAGCCCTTTTCGTAAATTCGCCAGGCTCGGCGAGCCTGGCTCCGTTCTCCAATATCAGTTCGAGTATCCGCCGTAGGGGCAGGGGACCTCCGTGGCAGTTCACTTCCACGACGTCTTCCCGCGTGTAGCTGCGCGGGGCCTTCATCACGCTGACCAGGACCTCGTCGACGACGTCGCCCGTTTCGGGGTCGACGACGTGCCCGTAGGTCATCCGAAAACCGGACGCAGGAGGCCACTTGGCGGCCCGTACCGGCCTAAAAACGCGGGAAACGATCCTGAACGCTTCCGGCCCGCTCAGGCGCACGATGCCGACCGCACCCTCACCCGGGCAAGTGGCGATGGCCGCAATCGTATCGAACAGCACGCCGGGCACCTACTTCCTGGGGGCGATGACGATCTTCCTGAAAGGCTCTTCTCCCTCGCTGAAGGTGTAGATGTCGTCCCGGCCTCGCAACGTGGTGTGGATAACGCGCCGTTCCTGGGGGTTCATCGGCTCCAGGACGACGCTCCGCCCCGCCGCCGCGCCTTGTCGGCCAGCTTTACGGCGAGGTTTTGCAGGGTCTCTTCACGCTTCCTGCGGTAACCCTCGACGTCAAGCATGATCTTCCGTCTCTGCTCCTGGTTCCTGTTGGCAGCCAGGCTGACCAGGTATTGGAGGGAGTTCAGGGTTTCGCCGCGCCGCCCGATCAGCACGCCCATGTTCCTGCCGGTAAGCGTGACCTTAATCTCTTCGTCGTCCTCCTCGACCGTGAAATCGGGATGGACACCCATCTCCGCCGTGATGTCCCGCAAGAGACTGATGACGCGATCGGCGAGCTTCTCCTTGACCGTTACGCGCACCCGGGCCGGGCGGGTGCCCAAAATGCCGAACAAGCCCTTGACCGATTCCTCCAGGACCTCGACTTCGACGTCTTCTCTATTGACACTCAATTCGCGCAGGGCGTTTTCAACGGCTTCTTCTACGCTTTTTCCGCTGCTCTCTAGGCTTTTCCTCAACGTCTTTAACCTCCTCAATGACCGGAGTGGCCGGTTCGTCCGCGGCGGCAGCCTTCACGACGGGCAGTTGCTTGTTGATGAAGTACTGCTGGATGATGCCCATGATGTTGAAGATGACCCAGTACAGGGCCAGGCCGGCAGCAAATTTAGTGCTGATGTAGCCGATAAAAACAGGCAGGAAGTAAAGCATGATCTTTTGCGTTTGCTCGGCCCCCGGAGCGGCCCCGCCCGCGTTGCTGGCCGGCATCGTGAGCTTGGACTGGAAAAAGGTGGTTAACCCGGCCAGAACCGGCAGGATGAAAAAGGGGTCGGGCCTGCTCAGGTTGGGAACCCAGAAAAAGGTGGCATGCGCGCTTTCAATGTAAGGGAAATTAAACAGCGCCTGGTAAAGGGCAATCAGGATCGGGAGCTGCACGAGCATCAGCAGGCAACCCGCCATCGGGTTCACCTTGCGCTCCTTGTACAGCTCCATGACCTTTTGCTGGGCCATCGCCTTGTCTTTGTACTTTTCCTGGATCTTCCTGATCTCCGGCGCGAGCTGTTGCAGGGCGATCATCGAGTGCATCTGTATCCGTGTCAGCGGGTACAGGACTACTTTCACCAGGATAGTCAAGAGAATGATCGCCAGGGCGTAGCTGGGGATGCCCAGGCTTACGGTGAGCTGATAAAGCCAGTTGATAAGCAGAGTCATTCCATTAACAAGTGCTCCAAATGGACTCAAACTCGCGAAACCCCCTAATGAGACGTGAGAAGTGAGAAGTCGGAAGTGAGAACAGCGGATGAATTTTGATAGACGAATTCCTGCAAGTTACTCACCTCTGACTTCTCATCACTCACTTCTCTAAACTGGGTCGTAGCCTCCCGGCGACCAGGGATGGCACCGCAAAAGGCGCCTCGCCGCCATGTACGATCCACGGAAGGGGCCGTGCTTGTGCAGGGCCTGTACCGCATACTCGGAGCAACTGGGGTAATACCTGCAGCATGCAGGGAAGAGAGGTGAAACGGCAAGCTGATAGATGCGGATCAAGGCAACCATCAGGGCGGTAATGAAATTCTTCATTTCAATCCCTTCACCAATGACAAGAGTTGCTCTTCAAGCGTTCCGTAGTCCTCATCGGCGGCCCGGAGCCGCGCCACGACAACGTAATCACAGCCGGGAGCAAACGCGCCTTCGTTGCGGCGGCAGATTTCCTTGAGCACCCTGCGCAGGCGGTTCCTGACCACGGCTTTGCCGACTTTCTTGCTGACCACGAAACCGAAACGGGAAAAAGCTTTCTCGTTGGCAAAACGGTACAGCACCAAGCTCCGCCCGGCGCGGCTGGCACCCCGGGCATAAGCCCTGCGAAAGTCGGCGTTGCTTTTAATGGTGATTATTCCCATAAACACCGTCTGTCATAAAAATTCCCTATAATGATAAAAAGGCCACCTTACAGCGGCCTTAGGCTGACAGACGTTTTCTGCCTTTCGCGCGCCTCCGGCTGATTACCTTGCGCCCGGAGTGAGTGGCCATGCGCTTCAAAAACCCGTGCACTCTCTTTCTTTTGCGCTTCTTCGGCTGGTAGGTTCGTTTCACGCCTTTCACCTCCCGGGCAACAGACTGTCTCCTAAAAAGCTAGACATCAAAAATCATTATATAGTATACGTCCTCGGCCAGTCAATAACGAATAGGTGTCACCGTCCTTGGAGGCCTATTTTGTTTGTTGATAAGTCCTGAAAAATCTGGTACCATTTACTTGTCCAAAAACACCGATTTTACACAGCTTGTACATAATTTGTGTTTACTTTTGTTGATAATCAAGATTCTTAAAACGGGGGATGCCAATGGTCCCGGCCGAAATTCTCGAAGCATGGCAACAGGTCTTGAAGGCGTTGGACCAAAAGCTGAACCGCCAGTCGTTCGAGCACTGGTTGAAACCCTTAAAGCCTATCGCTTTCTACAACAACACCATTCTGATCGAAGTTCCCAACAACTTCTCCCGGGACTGGCTGAACGAAAGATACACGCCCATGATTAAACAATGTTTCGAACAGGTCACCGGTTGCGAGGTCGGCCTGAGGTTTCTGTTGTCCCGCGAAGTTCCCGACATTGTGCACAACCTGTCCGCCAGGCCTCTGGAAAAAAATGAGGATAATATCGCCCAACTAAATCCCCGCTATACCTTTGACAGTTTCGTCGTAGGCAATTCGAACCGTTTCGCCCACGCCGCCTCTCAAGCCGTGGCCGAAGCACCGGCGCGGGCCTACAACCCGCTGTTTATATACGGTGGCGTGGGGCTGGGGAAGACCCATCTTATGCACGCCATCGGTCACTACATCCTGCAGAAGTCCGGTTACCTCAGGGTGTCCTACGTTACTTCCGAAAAGTTTACCAACGAGTTGATCAACTCCATCCGCGACGACCAGACCGCCCAGTTCCGTGCCAGGTACAGGAGCATCGACATCCTCCTCATCGACGACATCCAGTTCCTGGCCGGCAAGGAACGCACACAGGAGGAGTTTTTCCACACCTTCAACACCCTGTATGAGGCGGCTAAACAAATCGTCGTCTCCAGCGACCGCCCTCCGAAGGAGATCCCGACGCTGGAAGAACGGCTACGCTCGCGGTTCGAATGGGGCCTGATCACCGACATCCAGCCACCCGACCTGGAAACCAGGGTGGCCATCCTGCGTAAAAAAGCCCAGGCCGAAGCGATCACCGTACCCGATGAAACCCTGCTCTACATCGCCGACCGCATCCAGTCCAACATCCGGGAGCTAGAAGGGGCCTTCAACCGTGTGGTCGCCTTCGCCACCCTGACCAACGCCGAGATCACCTCCGAGATGGCGGCCCAGGTCCTCAAGGACATCGTCCCGCCGAAGAAACCTCGGCAGATCAACTGCACCCTGATCCAGGAGATCGTCGCCGACTACTTCCGGCTGCGCCCCGATGAGCTTAAGGCCAAGAGACGGACGCGGAACGTGGCTTTCCCCAGGCAGGTGGCGATGTACCTCGTCCGCGAGCTTACCGACCTTTCTTTGCCAAAGATAGGCCAGGAGTTCGGCGGAAGGGACCACACCACCGTCCTCCATGCCTGCGAAAAAATCGCCGAGGAACTGACCAGAGACCAATCGCTTCAGGATTTGGTCGCCGCGTTGTTAAACAGAATCAAAGAAGATTAACAAATTGTGCACAGGCGGGCGGTCCCCACCGGGCTGCTACGGGACGGCATGTCCACATATCACCAGCTACTACGGCTACCACTATTAAAACTTTATTATTTTAAACAGATAATTAATCAACCTGTTTTGTAAACACGCGAGAGGTGAACAGCTTTGCGCTTTAAAACCACGAAAGACAACCTCCTGGCGGGAATCACCACCGTGCAGAGGGCCGTCGCGGCGCGCAGCCCGATGCCTGTCCTACAAGGCATCCTGGTCGAGGCTTCGGAAGAGGGCATCACCTTTACCGGCACCGACCTGGAACTGTCCATCAGCTGCATCCTGCCGGCAACAGAAATCATCCCCGGAGCGGTCGTTCTGCCGGCCAGGTATTTTGCCGAAATTGTCAGGAGACTGCCGGATGGGACGGTTTCCTTCGTCGCCGAGCTGTCGTCCTACTCCGTCAGCCTGCGTTACGGGCGCGCCGAGGCTATGCTGAACGGTTACAGCGCCGAGGAATTCCCGAAGCTGCCGGAGGTCGCCCCGAAAGTGGCCTTTGCGGTACAGGGCGACTTGTTGCGAGATGTCGTCAGGCAGGTCGTCTATGCCGTGGGGCAGGACGAGCTCCGCCCGATTTTCACGGGGGTGCTGCTAGAAATCGAGGAACAGGAGATCAGGGCGGTGGCCACCGACACCCACCGTCTGGCCCTGCGTAGGGCCGACCTTCCGGGCAGCGAGGTCAAACTTACGAACATCATTATTCCAGGCAAGGCCCTGGGCGAGCTGGCCCGCCTGCTGGGAGGGTTTGAGGGCGAAAACGTTCAGGTGGCCGTGGCCGAAAGTTACGCCTCGTTTTCCTTAAGCCACGCGCGGGTGTTGACCAGGCTGATTGAAGGGCAGTTTCCCGATTACCGCCAGGTTGTCCCGAAAGGATATAAAACCAGGATTTTAGACATCAATCCGGCGGAACTCACGCGCACCGTTGAGCGCGCTGCGACGCTGGCCAGGGACGACGCGCCGGTCGTCGTCCTGGCCGTCAAGCACGGGACGCTGACCGTTTCGGCCCGTTCCCAGGTGGGTTCAGTCCTGGAGGAGGTCGCCGCCGAGCTGGAGGGCGAGGACATCCAGGTGGCTTTTAACGCCAATTACCTGATCGATGCGCTGCGTGCCGCGGGAAACGATACCGTTTCCCTGGAGTTTAACGGTCCCATAGGGCCGTCGGTTATAAGACCGGTTCCCGACGGGTCGTATTTTGCGCTGGTGCTGCCTGTACGGATGGTCTAACAGTGTGAGCCGCCTTTGCATTTGCACCGTCGAAGCACAAAGCTTCAGGAACTACACTGATTTCCGCGTCGAACCCCACCCGCGGTTCAACGTCATCAGCGGGCGCAACGCCCAGGGAAAGTCAAACTTCATCGAGGCGCTGTACTTCGCCCTGCGGGGGTTTTCGCTGCGCGCCGCGCGGGCTGGCGAAGTGGTCCTGTGGGGGCGGCCCGGCGCGCGGGTCACGGCCGACCTCGAACACCGGGGGATGCTTACGCGGGTCTTGTGCGTGCAGGAAGAGAAGAGCAAAAGGCTGAGCATCGCCGGGCAGCGGGTCAACCAGGAGGATTTTGCTTCCCGTTTCGGGGCCGTGCTGTTTACACCAGACGACCTGCTGCTGCTCAAGGGCGGCCCGCAGGAGAGGAGAAGGTTTTTAGACTTTGAGATGAGCGTCTTCAGTCCCGGCTATACCGCCGCTCTGCGGGAATACCGCCGCGCCCTCGCCCAGCGTAACGCCTTGCTCCGCGCCGCCCCAGGGGATAAAGAAAGCTTTGCGCTCTGGACGGAGAGGTTAACGGCTCTCGGCGGCGAATTAATTATGCACCGGCTTCAGGTGCTGAAGAGGGTGACTCCGCTCCTTGAAGAAATGCTCAAGGAGTGGGGCGGCGGGGAAGAGGTTGGCCTGCGCTATCGCAGCGCCGCCGTCTTGCGCGAGCTCAGTGCTGCCGGGATCGCCGGGGCTCTGCGCGAGGCGTTGGAGCAAAACGGGTCCCGGGAAATGAAAATGAGGCAGACCATGGCGGGTCCCCACCGCGACGACCTGTCGGTCCTGATCGACGGCAGGGAGGCCAGGGTCTTCGGATCCCAGGGGCAGCAGAGGTCGATCGTCCTGGCCCTAAAGCTCTGCCAGGTCGCCCTCTGGAAGGAGCTTACCGGCGAAACGCCGGTGGTGCTCCTCGACGATGTTTTCTTCGAACTGGACAGGGGACGGAGACGAAAAATCCTTGAAAAGCTGGGCGACGACGCACAGGTTTTCGTGACGGTGGGCGATAGCGAGATACCCGCGGGCAAGGAAGGAAAAGTTTTTAGAGTGGAAAACGGTAATATCAAGTCGGTAGTCAGTAGTCGGTAAGTAGTTGAGAGGGGGAGACGCAGGTGTTTTTGCATTTGGGAGCCGACGTGATGGTACTGAAGAGCGACGTAATCGCGGTCCTGGACCTGCAGACGAAGATGGCCAACAGCACCAAGGATTTTCTCAAAATGGCGCGTGACGAGGGACTCCTCGAGGCGATCATCGAGGAAGGCGAAAAGCACCGCTCCTTCGTCATCACGAGCGACAAGGTCTACCTCTCGCCGATATCGTGCGGAACGCTGAAAAAAAGGTCCGGCCTTGACTGGCAGCCGTAACTTGAGATGCTTTTGAATAGACTTTGAGGGAGGTGCATTTTTTGCGCGCCTCTGAAAAAGGGGTATATGTGTTAAAATAAATAATTAGAGTGTGTTTTTTGAGGAGGACTGTTTGTTGGAAAATCACCAGACCGTCCACGGCTACGGCGCCGAGGATATCCAGGTACTGGAGGGCCTTGAAGCCGTTCGCAAGCGTCCCGGCATGTATATCGGGTCGACGGGGCCCAGGGGATTGCACCACCTGGTGTACGAGGTCGTCGATAACAGCATCGACGAGGCCCTGGCCGGCTACTGCGATTTCATTGAGGTCGTCGTTCACCGGGACAACTCGGTGACGGTCACCGACAACGGCCGCGGCATCCCTGTCGACATCCACCCGACGGTCGGGCGTCCCGCGCTCGAGGTCGTGCTGACCAGGCTGCACGCCGGGGGCAAGTTCGGCGGCGGGCAGTACAAGATTTCCGGAGGCCTGCACGGCGTGGGCATTTCGGTGGTGAACGCCCTCTCGGAGTGGCTCAAGGTGGAAGTATCCCGTGACGGGCGGCTTTACCGGCAGGTTTTCGAACGGGGCCTGCCCGCGAGCGACATGGGAGAGATCGGCGAGGCTGAGGGCACCGGCACCAGGGTCACCTTTAAGCCGGACGCCGAGATCTTCGAGGTCACCAGTTTCGACTTCGAGACGCTGGCCCAGCGGTTTAGGGAGCTTTCCTTTCTGAACCCGACGGTGACCATCCGTTTTATCGACGAGCGCACCGACGAGTCCCAGGACTTCCACCACGCGGGGGGCTTGCGGGACTTCGTCAGGCAGCTTTCCGGCCGGAAAGAAACCCTGCCGGAACAGCCGATCTACATGAGCGACGAGAAGAACGACGTGGTCGTCGAGATCGCTTTCCAGTACGTCAACAGTGACCGGGAGTTGATTTATTCCTACGCCAACACCATCCGGACCATCGACGGCGGGACGCACGAGGCCGGTTTCCGGGCGGCGCTGACCCGCGTCGTCAACGACTACGCCAGGAAGTATAACCTTTTAAAAAACGGTGTCCTGGCGGGCGAGGACATCCGCGAGGGTCTTACGGCCGTCATCAGCGTCAAGGTCCCCGAGCCGCAGTTTGAAGGCCAGACCAAGACCAAGCTGGGCAACAGCGAGGTCCGCAGCATCGTGGACGGTGTCGTCTCTCAGCACCTGATGATTTTCCTGGAAGAAAACCCGGCCGTGGGCCGGCGGATCATCGACAGGGCCGTGCTCGCCGCCCGTGCCCGCGAGGCGGCGCGGCGGGCCAGGGAACTCACCAAGCGCAAGAGTCTCCTCGAGAGCAGCACCCTGCCGGGAAAACTCGCCGACTGTTCGGAGCGCGACCCGCGGGAAGCCGAGCTCTTCATCGTCGAGGGCGACTCCGCGGGCGGCTCGGCCAAGCAGGGTAGGGACCGGCGTTTTCAAGCTATCCTGCCGCTCCGCGGCAAGATCCTGAACGTGGAGAAGGCGCGCCAGGACAAAATCCTCGGAAACGAGGAGATCCGCGCCCTAATCACGGCTATCGGCACCGGCGTGGGCGAGGACTTCGACATCGCCAAGGCGCGCTACCACAAGATCGTGATCATGACCGACGCCGACGTCGACGGCGCGCACATCCGCACCCTGCTCCTGACCTTCTTCTATCGTTACATGCGGGAGCTGGTGGAAAAGGGGTACGTCTACATCGCCCAGCCCCCGCTGTACAAGGTCAAAAAGGGCAAGGCGGAACGCTACCTGTACAGCGACAGGGAACTGCAGAAAGCCCTGGAGGAATTGGGGAAAGACGTAACGATCCAGCGTTACAAAGGTCTCGGTGAAATGAACCCCGAGCAGCTCTGGGACACCACCATGGACCGCGAGAAGCGGACCATCTTGAAGGTCAACCTGGAGGACGCCATGGCCGCCGAAGAACTCTTCTCCACGCTGATGGGCGACCAGGTCGAGCCGCGGCGGGAGTTCATCCAGCGCCACGCCAGGGAGGTCAGGAACCTGGATGTTTAACCCCGCGTTCTTCTTCTCCGCTAGGAGGAGCGGCGCCGACGAGTATGTTATCGCTGTGAGCGATAAGGGGACCCCGTCTCAAACGGATGGGGTTCTGTTTTTTCCAGGTGCTGCTAAAGCCCCGTTTGCCCCCACATATTTAACCCGGCGCGGCGCATCTTAATCATGTTAACCATGCGTTTCACCGGAGGTTCGCGCGAGGCTCCATTGTCAAGCTGATTTAAGAAAAGACAATTTTAAAGACAATTTTATAGACGATCACCGATGCTATAAAGCCGGCAAGATTGGCCAGGAGACCGACGGGAAGAGCATAGCGGGGGTTCTTGATGCATAAATCAGTGATGGATGATCACCATCGTCCCTCGGGGGATGTTTTCAAAAAACCACTTGGCGTCTTTTTCATCCATGCGTATGCAGCCGTGGCTCGCCGGCAGGCCGAGCTGGGCGTGTTCTTCTTCTTTGGTTTTCCACCGGTGGTCTTTGGGCACCGAGTGGATGAGCACCTGTCCGACCAGGCGCACCCAGTAGGTGGCCCCCTCGCCGAACCGGGCCGACCAAAAGGCATGACCACGGTCCTGAGTGTAGAAACAGCCCAGCGGGGTGGGGCTATCCGGCCGCCCTCCGGACACCGGCATGCGGCGGACCACCTTGCTTCCCTTGTAGACGGTGGCCGTATGCCTTTCGCCCAGTTTAACGTCGACCCAGTATTTGTTCCCCAAATCCAGCGTCGTAAAAGTGATTTTGTATTTGTCCAGGCTTTCGAGATGCGCCGACTCGGCCTGCAGAACGGCTTTGTACCAGGTGTTCGGCAGAAACGAGTAAGCCGGCCGAAAGACAACGGAGCCTTGTTTAACCTCCGTATTTCCCGGCACGCTGGTTCCTTCCCGAAGACTTATGACCTTGACGCAAGCGGATGAGATCTCCTGGTCGAGAACGAATTCTATGGTACGGTAAAGGTGAACCTTTCTTTCGCCGTCACGCGGGTTGGTGCTGACGACTTTTGGTTTTCTTGCTGTAGTAAAAGCGATTTCCTCTCGGCCATTTAAAACACTTCCACCCATGCTGCGAAGACCCGCTTTGATGATAATCCGGTAGGTTGTATCGTTTTGAAAGGGCTTCTCCGGCGTGTACTGCCAGCGGCTGTAGTCGGTGAAACTCTTACCGTCGACAGAAAGCCGAAGGGGCGTCAAATCCCCGGGTATGGGAAGAACCACCGATCTTTTAAGACTGTGGAGATTGACGGGTGTATTAAAGACGATGGGTACCGGACCCCGGGAGGGTATTTTGTCTGCGAGAACTTTTGACATTAGCCTAATCGGCACTGGGGGCCTGACCTTTCCGGTAACGCTTTTGCTGATGAAAGGGATAATCGTGGGGGCACGATCGATTTGGAACTTTAAGAGTTGTCCTTGCGGCTCCCCTTGCTGTTGCAATCGTAAAACCAGAGTAGTCGGGCCCAGCCATTCGGTTTCACAAATTACTCCTGTTTTAGGGATTTCGGGCGCGATCCTCAGCCTTGAGCATAAAGATTCCTGGCGCATGGGCAACAGGAAATTGATTACTATGACGGCCCGGGTACGGTCCGTGTCGGGCTTCACGCTTACGATGGAAAAGCGCCTTATGCCGTAAAGGACGATCACGATCAGTAAAAGTAAAAGGAGCGCCAGCCAGAATCGCGATGAATATCTGTAACGCGGGAAAAATAGAAAACACCACAGTCGTAAGGGGTTGCCACGATTCGCCAAAGGTCCAAAGCCCCCCGATCGGTTTCACCATATACCTATGAGGGGGCATGAAAGAATATCCTGGCGGTACGGCCTGTTGAAAAAATGGGGGCTGTTCAAAAACGAGCATGGCGCGGAAGGCGAAGCTGGCCAGCGCGGAGCGTACTGAAAAAGATGTCTGAAACCAGAGGTCAGAAGTCTGACCGGGAAGCGATCACTCGTGATCGCATCGAGTCCGACCTCGGACATCCGGCATCTGATATCCTTGTCGGTACGTGAGCACTGGGCGGCGAGCGTGACAAAGCCAGGCGAAGTCTTTCAACAGCCCCGATACGCAGGGTTCCAACAGATAACGCCCCGGCGGCTACCGCGGCGTTACCTTGCGATGTTGTCAAGTTGTTGGGAAATTATTTGCTCAGCGTAAGGAGATAGTCGCCTTCTTGCGACCTGATTTCCACCTTCCAGCCCTTGGACAGCGCCAGCCGCTTGATGTTCTCCCGGGCCGCCGAATTGTCCGCCAGCGCCTCAATTACTCCCGAATCCATGGCTTCGATTTCCCGTTTGACCATCAGCATCGGTTCGGGGCAAAGCAGGCCGCGGGTATCAACATGCCTTTTGTCCACTTGCCACCCTCCCTTGTACGGGGGTTTTCACATAGGTCAGGGCTACCGCGATCAAGGCCACGACAACCAGTCCGATAACCACGGCGTATTGTCCGCCGGCGGGGACGCCCGTTGGAGCCGCCGCCAGCTTGAAGTTGTGGGCGAAAGCAGCTCCCAGGATGAGGCCGAAAACGGTAACCGCGGAATCGGTATTGCCCTCCGCGGCCGAAACCAGCTGCCGCAGGGGGCAGCCGCCGAGAAGGACGGAAGCCCACCCGGCCAAAGTCATGCCGAGAAAGTTCCAAACCCCCTGCGTATGAGCCAGCGGCTGGTTCTCAAAGCCAAGGTGGAATTTCCCGAAGAGCAGGCTACCGATCAGTGCGGTTACAAAAATGACGGCCATGCCGGTAAACAGGTAAGTGTCGCGGAACATGATCAGATCGCGGATGCCGCCCACGAAACACAAGCGCGAGCGCTGGGCCAGGGCGCCGACAAGCAGCCCGGCACCGAGCGAGAGCAGCACGGGGGCGTGCATAGAGCCGGGACCTTCCTTGCTGGCGAAGAACCATGCGGGAGCCGCCAGCGCGATCAGGAGAATAAAAGCAATGACAAACGTAAACAGGTAGCCGTTGCTCCTGTTCTGGGGAAGGGCGCGTCCCAGGGAAAACCCCTTGCCGATGAAGAAGACGCCGATGCCCACGCCTGCGGCCAGGCCGGCCAGGCCCAGGAGCGCGTTCAAGTCGCCGGCGGCCAACCGCAGCACCGCGCGCAGCGGGCAGCCGAGAAACACCAGAAACCCGATCATGGCCAAAAAGCCGAGGACGAAGCGCGTAAAGGTGCCGGCCCCGCCCACGGCCTTGAATTCCCTAGTGGACACGGCCATTAAGAAAGCGCCGATGACGATGCCCAGGATCTCGGGCCGGACGTACTGCAGTTTAGCCGCCTGGTGCAGCCCCAGGCCGCCGGTGATATCGCGCAGGAAACAGGCGATGCAAACACCCATGTTTCCCGGGTTCCCGGCTACGGCCAGGGCCACGGCTAGGGAGCCGACGACGATGCCGGCAAGAACGATGATGCCTTTTTCTTTCACTGCTGAACCTCCTAAACATGAACTTTCTTGGCGGCGTTTCGGCTGCCGGCGGCTCCCGCCGGCGGGCCTTCTTGCACCGCCGGAAACAGAGACAATGCTTCTGCCAACACCTCCATTCCCGATAATTGCTAACAAACGATAATTCGCCCATTTTGCCATTGCATCCTGTAATAGCGTCTATGACAATAGGTTATTATACTGACTTGGCAACAACCCGTCCGAAGCCGTTCGGGGTTCGTCAGGGATATAGCGGTAACGGTTTAATAAAAATAACAGAATAGCATAGATTACATAAAGGATTGTAATGATTTATGGCAAATGTATCTCTTCGGAGAGAAAGGAGCCGGTGCTCCCCGCGGACTGCAAATCCGTCGGCCAGCCTCGCAAGCTGGGGTCGGGTTCGACTCCCACTTCTCTCCTCCAAAACCCTGACTATAAGCCCCTGGTTCGCTCCAGGGGCTTGTTTGTTGCACCGAGGCTGGGGACGAGAATGCGCTACACGTTAGGGCGCTTGACGTTCGGCCGGTTCGAGTGTACCTTGTCAGAGTGGGCTAAAGGGTTATAATTTTTTTTCGTATCGCGGGAAGATTTCCGTACGCTCGTTCGTTGATTAAGCGAAGGGGCAGGCGATAGGGGATGAGGGGGATGACAAGGCGTGGACCGGAAAGAGGATGTCCTGCTGGTCAAGGCCCGGGGCGGAGATCGACAGGCGCTGGCCGCCCTGGCTGCCCGTTACGGTTCCGAATTGTACCGGCTGGCCAGGTACATCCTGCGCTCAGACGAAGAGGCCCGGGACGCCGTCGCCGACGTCTTCGCCAGGCTTTGCACCAAGCCGCAAAACATCCCCCTCGGCGGCTTCAGGACCTGGGCGGTGAAGGTTACCTGCAATCACTGCCGGGACCTGCTGCGGCGTAAGGGGACGCTGACCCGCCTGCTGCCCGTTATCTACAACCGGTCAGCTGAACGTGCGAACCCTACCCCGGAGCAGGCGGCGCTGGCCGCTGACGAACAGGCGTCCGTCCGGCAGGCGGTGGCCAGGCTGCCGGAACAGGAAAGGATTATTGTGGTTCTGCGTTATTATCACCAGCTGAGTTATGCCGAAATCAGCGCTGTGCTGGGTATCCCTCAGGCTACGGTAGGCACACGCCTTCACCGGGCACGGGAGAGGCTCAGGCAACTGTTAGGGTATGGCAGAGGAGGTCGAGAACCGGATGCGCTGCCTGAATGAGTACGAGTGGGAGCTGTACGTTGACGGAGAACTCCCGGCGCAGCAGCAGGAGCTGGAACGGCACCTCCGCTCCTGCGCGGCCTGTGCGGAACTGGTCGCCGGCCTGCGTAAGGAAGAAACCTTGATTTACGCAGCCATCGCCGGAACCCCGCTGCCTTTTAACCTGCCGGCGGCGATCGAACGGCGGATAGCCCTGCAAGAGGCCAGGGACGGGTGGTGGACGCTAGCCGGTTTAACGGTAGTAATTCTGATGGCGGCCATGCTGGCCTTTTTCCTGTTGTGGCTGCCGCTGGCGCAGAAAACGCTGGCTGTCGCCGGTATTCTGGGGCGCGGAGAACTGCTGACGATGACTGTGCTGGGCGTCGCCAGGGCGTTCAGGCACCTGGCCGGCGCCGCTGTGCAGGGGGGGACGGTGTTGCCCGCGCTAACGATGCTGGTTTTGGGGCTTATCTGGGTAAAATTCAATCTGAGAAGGGGTGGATTTACGCGTGCGTAAGGGAGCACGAAGCTTAGCGGTTATTTTCCTGGTTGCCCTTATGGTCTTGTCGTTGGGGGCTTCAGCGGGGGCGGTCGAACTGGCATCGGGCGACATGGTGGTGGTTCCTCAAGGCCAAATACAGGGGCCGCTTTTTGTGGCGGGGAACAACATCGTGATCAACGCCGACGTGGACGGGGATGTTTTTGCCGCGGCGCAAACGATAACGGTCAACGGTAAAGTCGGCGGCGACGTCATGGCCGCCGCCCAGACCATTAGGCTGAACGGCGAGATTACGGGCGACGCCCGCTGTGCGGCGGCCGAGGTCTCCGTTAACGGGACCGTAGGGCAGAACCTAACGGCGGCCGCTGCGAAAGTCCTGCTCGACCAGAGAGCCGCTGTGGGGCGCGATGCCCTGGTCCTGGCGGGGGAAACCCGCACCTTGGGTAGCGTGGGTCGCCAGGTCTTGGGTTCGGCGGGCCTGGTTGAGTTAAACGGCAAGGTCGGCGGGGACGTCCGCCTGTGGGACGTCGAACAGCTGAAGGTGGGGCCGCGGGCCGAGATCAGCGGAAACCTTAGTTACGGGTCGCCGCAGCGGGCGGAGATAGCCTCCGGGGCCAAGATCGCCGGCCAGACGAAGTGGGAGCAGATAGCGCCGCACGAAGACAAGACGGAATCGGCGATTAACTGGGTCGGCATGTTGATTTCGTTTACCGGCGGCGTGATCGCCTGGGGGATTCTGGCCCTGCTCTTCCCGCAGCTTTGGGGGAGCCTCGGCCGGGTTGTGCGGCAGTCTCCCTGGGCGGCCCTGGGCTGGGGGCTGCTCCTGCTACTGGTTACTCCTCTGGCCGCCCTGCTCTTACTGCTTACCGTGGTCGGCATTCCTCTCTCCCTGGCTCTTGTGGCGGTTTACATCGCCCTGCTCTGGGGGGCCAAAATCATAGTCGGAGACGTTCTCGGTCGCGTCCTGGCGCGACGTTTTGGTTGGGAAGGCCGGGTGCATGCCATCCTGCCTTTCCTGATCGGTTTGGCTGCAGTGGTGCTATCGACCAACATCCCGATTGTGGGCGGTTTTATCACCCTGGTGGTGGCCTGCCTGGCAATCGGTACAGTCGTTTTAGCCGTCTACCGCTGGCGTCAGAGAAGTTCCGCGCCGCTAGAAACGGTTTAGCGTTGCGGCCGGATTGATGGGGCCGCCTTTTTTTCGCGGGAGGGGTGACTGGTGAATCCGCACGGAACAATGCCGGCCTTCGAGGTCGCTAAGAAGTTGGGCATCAGTCTGGCGGAGGTGAGGCTGCTCGTGCGCGAGGGCAGGCTCTGCGTGACGGCTATCGGCGACGGCAAGTACGGCAAGGAACTCTGGTTCTCGCGGGAGGAAGTCGAAAAACTGGCGGCGGTCATGCCGGAGGTTAAGAAATCCTGGCAGAATAAGAGAACGCTGAACCGGCCAAAGGGGAACACGACCGTATCCTTGGCGTCCATGATTAAGGTCCGTAAGGTACGGTACCAGGAGGAAGATTTCCTGGAGTCGCTGAACCTGATGCCGGAGCGGATGGCGGTACTGCTACGGGCCGCCTATTACCTGTTTCACCTCAACCACTACGCCAAGGCGGGGCACCAGCACCTTTATATGCTGAAAGGGCAGGTCTTGCGGACGATGACCCGCAACTTCGGCGTCGAGGACGGTCTGAGCGCGGGTTTCGTCGACGGCGGAAGCCGCGTGCTCCTTTGCCCGTCCTGCCGCCGTGAAGCCAACGCCCTGGGACAGGACTACAAGACGTACATCCTTGCGGCGGGGAAATGCAAGAAGTGCCGGGAGGACCATCACTATTACAGTCTGTTTGAGTTCAGGGTGACCGCCGGTGACCACAGTTTTACCTTTCACTCGCCTTACCCCGTGTGCTGCAAGTGGTTCGGCAGTCACGAAGGGTTGCCCAGCCGTCCAAGAGAGCCGGTCGAAAGGGAGGACGGGTTCAGCTTCGGGCGGCCGATACTGGTCGCGGAAGCCAGGGCCATACCGCTTGATAAGGTTGTTGCCGAGCTGCAGGTTTTTATCAGAAACGAGGAAAGGCAGAACGCCGTTCCCCGGGAGACAAGGTGATAGGAGGTCCCGGTTCGAGCGGCTTCCCGGGACCGTGGAAAAGCGTTTGGCTTGTTGCTTTTTTTTGGTATACTAAACAATATAGAAACTTATGTCAAAAAGAGGTCGGAAGCTGGATGCCCGGAGGTCTGACATCCGACCTCCGGCATCCGATTTCTGACCTCTGACTTCTGTTCTGGGGGTGCTTTTTTTTGGCCGCCGACCCCGGGAAAATCATTTCAATCGACATCAACCAGGAGATGCGCCAGTCCTACCTGGATTACGCCATGAGCGTCATCGTGGGACGAGCCCTGCCGGACGTCCGCGACGGCCTCAAGCCCGTGCACAGGCGGATCCTGTACGCCATGCACGCGATCGGCCTCACCCCGGAGAAACCCCACCGCAAGTCGGCTTACGTCGTCGGCGAAGTGTTGAAGGCCTACCACCCGCATGGCGACACCGCTGTTTACGACGCCCTCGTCCGCCTGGCCCAGGATTTTTCCAGCCGCTACCCGCTCGTTGACGGGCACGGCAACTTCGGGTCGGTGGACGGCGACGCCGCGGCGGCGATGCGGTACACCGAGGTGCGGATGGCGAAAATCACGCCCCAGATGCTGGCCGACATCGAGAAGGAGACCGTCGATTTCATAGACAACTACGACGGGACGACGAAAGAGCCCGTCGTCCTGCCCTCGCGTTTTCCCAACCTGCTGGTCAACGGCTCGTCAGGCATCGCCGTGGGCATGGCCACCAACATCCCCCCGCACAACCTCGGCGAGGTGATTGACGGCGTCATCCACCTGATCGACCACCCCGAAGCCGATATGGAAGAACTTTTAACCTATATCAAGGGCCCCGACTTCCCCACGGGCGGGATCATCATGGGGCGCCAGGGCATCCGCAGCGCCTACCGGACCGGCAGGGGCAGCTTCAAGGTCCGGGGCCGGGCGGTGATCGACAAGATCGGCAGCAAGCAGGCCATCATCATCACTGAGCTCCCTTACCAGGTGAACAAGGCCAGGCTGGTGGAGAAAATCGCCGAACTGGTCAAGGAAAAGAAGATCGACGGCATTACGGACCTGCGCGACGAATCGGACCGCACCGGAATGCGGGTCGTCGTGGAACTGCGCCGGGACGCCAACGCCAATGTCATCCTGAACCAGCTGTACAAGCATACGCAGCTCCAGGAATCGTTCGGCGTGATCATGCTGGCCCTCGCCGACGGGCAACCCAGGGTCATGGGGCTGAAGGAAATCCTGGAACTCTACCTCAGTCACCAGCGTGAGGTGGTGACCCGGAGGACGCGCTACGACCTCGAGCAGGCCAGGAACCGCCTGCACATCGTCGAGGGCCTGCGCATCGCCCTGCAGCACCTCGACGAGGTCATCAGGACCATCCGCCGGTCGCGGGACGTCAACACGGCCAGGCAGGCCTTGATGGAGAACTTCGGCCTCACCGAAAAACAGGCGCAGGCCATCCTGGACATGCGCTTGCAGCGCCTGACCGCGCTCGAGCGCGAGAAACTAGAAGAGGAGTACAGGGAGTTGGTGGCCAGGATCGAGTACCTGGAGGGCCTCCTGGCCGACGAGCAGAAGATCATGGCCGTCATCAAGGATGAACTGGCGGAGATCAAGCGCCGGTTCGGCGACCCCCGCCGCACCGAGATCCGGCGGGATGAGACCAACATGCGGCCCGAGGACCTCATCCCCCTCGAAGACGTGGTGGTGACGATCACCAAACAGGGCTACGCCAAGCGGATGCCGCTCTCCGTTTACCGCAGCCAGCGCCGGGGCGGACGGGGCGTTACCGGCGTCGAGCCCAAGACCGAGGATTTCGTCCAGCACCTCTTTGTTACGAAGACGCACGATTACCTGCTCTTCTTCACCCAGAAGGGCAAGGTTTACAGGAT
Organism: Desulforudis sp. DRI-14; assembly: GCF_052618305.1. The sequence continues at coordinate 19,057 of NZ_JBQXEZ010000026.1, forward strand.
TAAAGTTTACGAGATACCCGAGGCCGGGCGCCACGCCAGGGGCACCCCGCTGGTCAACCTCCTGCTTCTGGGCGGGGCCGAGGACGTCACCGCCGTCATCCCGGTGACCGACTTCGACGAGGACGCCTACCTTTTGATGGCGACGCGCCACGGCATCGTCAAGAAGACCCGGCTGCACGAGTTCGACACCGTCAGGCGCGACGGGCTGATCGCCATCAGCCTGGACGAGGACGACGAGCTCGTCGACGTCGAAATCACCGGCGGCGACAACGAGGTCGTCATCGGGACCAAGCGCGGGCTGGCCATCAGGTTCAGGGAGACCGACGTCAGGCCCATGGGCCGCACGGCCCGGGGCGTCCGCGGCATCAGCCTGAGGCCCGGCGACGAGATTATCGGGATGTTCCACGTGCACCCGGGGGCGGACCTGCTGATCGTGACCGAACAGGGTTACGGCAAGCGTACCGCTTTGAACGAATTCCGGACCCAGGGCCGGGGCGGCAAAGGCGTCATCGCCATCAGGACCACGAAGCGCAACGGCAACGTCGTGGCCCTCGAGGTCGTCAACAAGAGTGAAGAGGTCGTCATGGTCAGCAGGGCCGGGGTCGTGATCCGCATCAACGTTAAGGAAGTGCCTGTGCTGGGCAGGCCGGCGCAGGGCGTGACCCTCATGCGCCTCAACGAAGGGGACTCCCTGGTCGCTGTAGCCCGCATTGCGCCGGGAGATTAATAAAGAAAGAGGGAGCGGCCGTGATCAAAAAAGTCCTTGTACCCACCGACGGTTCGGAATGCTCACTGCACGCGGTGGCGCAAGCCGCCAAGCTCATGCATCTTAACCCCGGGCTGGAGGTAACGATTTTTACAGTGCACAATGTGCCCAAGGGGATGGCCCGCCGCAAGCTGTTTTTCGTGTCGACCGGCGGGAACAAAGACGCCAGCAAGATCGACGACGTGTATGCCGAAGAGCGCCAGCAGGTCTTCAAGGCGGCGCTCGACATCCTCGAGGCCGAAGGTTTCACGGCCAAGACCGATTTCAGTAAGGGCAACCCGGCCGAGGAAATCTGCGATTACGCCCGGGAACACGGTTTTGACCTAATCATCCTCGGCCCGCGGGGCATCAGCGGCATCCAGGGACTGTTTATCGGGAGTGTAAGCAGCAAGGTGCTGGCGCTGGCTCCCTGCCCCGTCCTGTTGGCAAAATGCTAGGAGACCGCTGAAAAACTGCGCCTGGCAAAAAAGATGTCGGATGCCGGAAGTCAGAAATCTGACCTGATGAAATCCGCAAAGCAGATTTCTAAGGATTATAGACTTGCGATCGCGAAGCGATCGCTTCCCGTTCCGACCTCTGACCTCTCGCCTCGGACCTCTTTTTGAGCGGTCTCAGGGTGACTTCCAAAGCACGGTCGTACCCTGAAAAACGTCTGTACCAAAACCAGCGTCTTGGCTTTTTGCAGCACTCTCCTGGAAGCGCATTGAGCGCACTAAGGAATCGGGGTAAATGTTGCTTCCGTGAATACTGTGCGAACGATTTAAGAGAGGAGGCCTTGTTGATGGCAGATTATAAGATCCTCCTGGCGGGGGACGGTTCAAAACCATCCTTTCGCGTTGCCGAAACGGTCAGGGAAATGATGAAATGGAGCCCCGAGGTCAAGGTTACGGTGATTATGGTCTTTCCCGCCCACGAAAAAGCCGAGGACACCGAAGAGTTTTCTTTCGTGATGCACGAAGGGTTGAAAGAAATGGTCGAGGCCAATATGGAAAAGGTCGCCGAGTCCTACCGGAGCTTCTTCGCCGAGGAGGGCTTCGAGATTACGGTCGAGAAGCGCTTCGGCGACCCTGCCGAACGCATCGTCCGCTACGCCGAGAGGCGCAATTTCGATCTCATCGCCGTCGGCAAGAGAGGGCACAAAGGCTTCGAGAACATCGTCCTCGGCAGCGTGGCGCACAAGGTGATCCATATCTCCAAGATCCCGGTCCTGGTCGTCAGGTAAATCCAGGTTCCTGGTTCCGCCCAAAAAACGTCCCGGCACTCAATAGGGCTTGGTGCCGGGTTCGGCTTTTAGGGCGGGATAAGAGCTGTTTTTCAACAGTCCCGATATGTTGTTTTTTGTCGGGGGCTTGGTATAAGATAATGCCTATAGTAACGGAGCGGATTAACTGAGAGAGCGGAGGCTTAAGAGAAGAATGGTTGAGAAGGGTACCTGGACGGTAAAGAAAGGACTTGCCGAGATGCTCAAGGGCGGGGTGATCATGGACGTCACCACCCCCGAACAGGCCAAGATAGCCGAAGAGGCCGGGGCATGCGCCGTGATGGCCCTGGAACGCGTGCCGGCGGACATCCGCGCGGCCGGCGGCGTAGCCAGGATGGCCGATCCCACCATGATTAAAAAGATTATGGACGCCGTGACCATCCCGGTGATGGCCAAGGTCCGCATCGGCCATTTCGTCGAGGCGCAGGTTTTGGAGGCTCTGGGGGTCGACTACATCGACGAGTCGGAAGTGCTCACGCCGGCGGACGAGCAGTTTCACATCAACAAGCACCTCTTTAAGGTGCCTTTTGTCTGCGGGGCGCGTAACCTGGGCGAGGCGCTGCGCCGCATCGCCGAAGGGGCGGCGATGATCCGCACGAAAGGGGAACCGGGGACGGGGAACGTCGTCGAAGCCGTCCGCCACATGCGCATGGTGATGGACGAGATCAGGCGCCTCACGGTACTGCCTAAGGAGGAGCTGGTATCGGCCGCCAAGGAAATGGGCGCTCCCTACGACCTGGTGGTCCAGGTCGCGGAAACGGGGCGCCTGCCCGTCGTGAACTTCGCGGCCGGCGGCATCGCGACGCCCGCCGACGCCGCGCTGATGATGCAGCTCGGCTGCGACGGCATCTTCGTGGGGTCCGGCATTTTCAAGTCGGCCAACCCCGCGGCGCGCGCCAAGGCGATTGTGGCGGCGACCACGCACTTCAACGACCCGCAGGTCCTGCTCGAGGTCTCCCGCGAGCTCGGCGAGGCCATGCCCGGTCGCGAGATTTCCACGATCGCGCCGCACGAACGCATGCAGGACCGGGGTTGGTAATAAGATGAAAGTGGGCATCCTGGCCCTACAAGGGGCCTTTATCGAACATGCCAGGGCGGTCCGCGCCTGCGGGCACGACCCGGTGGAAATCCGTAAGCCCGAGCAGCTCGATGACTGCCGGGCCCTGATTATCCCCGGCGGCGAGAGCACCACCATCGGCAAGCTGATGAACGAGTTCAACCTCTTCGAGGTGATCCGCGCCAGAGGGGAGCAGGGTATGCCCATTCTGGGGACGTGCGCCGGCATGGTGCTCCTGGCCAGGGTCATTGAGGAGTCGGACCAGCCGCGTCTCGGTCTGATGAACATCACCGTCAAGCGCAACGCTTTTGGACGCCAGGTCGACAGTTTCGAGGCCGATCTGGCGGTTCCTACGCTGGGGGACGACCCGGTAAGGGCGGTGTTTATCCGGGCGCCCTACATCACCGCCGTCGGCCCGGGGGTCGAGGTCCTGGCCGTCTTTGACGGTAAGATCGTCTTGGTCCGCCAGGACAGGCTGGTCGCCTCGGCCTTCCACCCCGAACTGACCGAGGACCTCAGACTGCACAAGTATTTCTTAAATCTGGCTGGTTAGCATGGGTCATGAGGCTGCTTGACAGCCCCTGATGGGCTGTTAAGCAGAAAGGGCTTGCGTTGTGTTCGAGGATATAGTAAAATCAGTGGCATCATCTGAAAAAACGCATATGTAAACCCGGTGCAGGGGAAAAGTACCCACTTTCTCCTTTTCAGAGAGCCGGCGGTCGGTGCGAGCCGGCAGGGACGGTGGCGAATTCCTCCCCGAAGGGGGCCTCGTTGAAAGCGGAGTAAGCGGGGACGGTGCCGAACCGTTATCGGATCGAGCGGGCTCATGCGAGCCAAGAAGGGTGGCAACGCGGGAGAATGCTTCTCGTCCTTTCCCAGGGCGAGGAGCTTTTTTATTTCCATAAAAACTTCAGTCAAAGGTACTGACCAGGGGGAGAGAGCTAGTAATGACCAAAAAACTGCGCCTGATGATTCCGGGACCTACGCCGCTGCCGCCGGAGGTCAGCGAAGCGCTGTCGCGCCCGATGACCGGTCACCGCAGCAAGGGGTTCGCCGAACTCACCGAAAAACTCACGGGCAAACTCCAACAGGTGATGCAGACCGGCAACGAAGTGTTCATCCTGACCAGTTCCGGCACGGGGGCGCTGGAAGCCGCCGTCGCCAACACAGTGAATCCCGGGGATAAGGTCCTGGCTCTGGTGGGCGGCAAGTTTGGGGAACGATTCCGCGACCTGGCCCAGGTCTTCGGCGCCGAGGTCGAGGAGTTGGCTTTTCAGTGGGGCCAGCCGTACGACCTGGACCTGGTGCGCGAGCGCCTGGCCGCCGACCCCGGCATCAAGGCCGTTCTGGCGACGCAGAACGAGACGTCCACCGGCGTCGTCAACGACATCGAGGGGTTGGCCCGGCTGACAAAGGACCACCGCGCCATCCTCTGCGTGGACGCCGTCAGCGGCCTGGGAGCCATCGACCTTAAAACCGACGCTTGGGGCGTGGATATCGTCGTGACGGCCAGCCAGAAAGCCCTGATGGTGCCGCCGGGCCTCGCCTTCATCAGCGTGAGCGAGAAAGCCTGGAAGGTCGTGGCTGAATGCAGCTCGCCGCGTTACTACTTCAGCCTGGAGGCGGCCAGGAAAGCTTATAAGAAGTGGAACACCGCGTATACGCCCGGCGTATCCTTGTTCTACGCGCTGGATGCGGCCCTGGACCTGATCCTCGCCGAGGGGCTGGAGCAGGTTTTTGCCCGCCACAAGCTGCTGGCCGAGGCGACCAGGGCCGGGGTCAAGGCCCTGGGGCTCAAGCTCCTGCCGCCGGAAAACGTCGCTTCTCCCGCCGTCACCGCCGTCCGGGGCCCGAAAGGCGTTGAAGTCGACGCCTTGCGCAAGCTGCTGCTCGACAAGTATGGCGTGCTGTTCGCCGGCGGGCAGGCTGAGCTCAAAGGCAGAATCTTCCGCATCGCCCACATGGGCTATGCCGATCAGCTGGACGTTCTTAGCGGCCTCGCCGCCCTTGAAATGGCGCTCGGCGAGCTGGGCCACAGGGTGACTCTCGGGGCCGGCGTCAAGGCTGCCCAAAAGGTTTTTCTGGGGGTGTAACGGAGTGAAAGTGCTGGTAACCGACAACGTTGCGCAGGAAGGGGTCAATGTCCTGCTGGGGCAACCGGGAATTGAAGTTGAGGTCCGGAACAAGATGACCGAGAACGAACTGGTGGCCATCATCCCGGAATTCGATGCGATCATCGTCCGTAGCGCCACAAAGGTCAACCGGCGGGTTATGGATGCCGGCGTCAACCTCAAGGTTATCGGCCGGGCCGGCGTGGGCGTGGACAATATCGACGTGAAATACGCCACCGAAAAGGGCATCATCGTGGTCAACGCCCCGGAAGGAAACACCATTGCGGCTACCGAGCATACGATGGCGCTGATGCTGGCTCTAGCCCGCAATGTGCCCCAGGCCGACGCGGCTATGAAGGCCGGGATTTGGAATAAAAAGGCCTTTACAGGTGTTGAGCTGCGCAACAAGACCCTGGGGGTCCTGGGATTGGGCCGTATCGGCAGCGGTGTGGCCAAGAGGGCCCAGGCGATGGAGATGAACGTCATCGCCTACGACCCCTATATCAGCGAGGAACGGGCGCAGGAGCTCGGCGTCAAGCTGATGAGCCTCGACGAGGTCATCGCGAACGCCGATTTTATCACCGTCCATATGCCCAAAACCAAAGAGACCTATCACATGATCGACGAGCGGGCCATCAGGCTGATGAAACCGGGTGTCCGGATCATCAACTGCGCCCGCGGCGGCATCGTTGACGAAGACGCCCTGTATGAGGGCATGACTGCGGGTAAAGTGGCCGGCGCCGCCCTAGACGTCTTCGAGGTGGAACCGAAGACCGACAGCCCCCTCTTTAAACTTCCAAACTTTATCTGTACGCCCCACCTGGGTGCGTCTACCTGCGAAGCTCAGGTTTGCGTGGCTACCGACGTCGCCGAGGAGATTATCGCCGCCCTGCGCGGAGATCTGGTGCGAAACGCGGTCAATATTCCATCGCTGCGTCCCGACATCCTCAAGGCGATCCGTCCCTTCCTCAACCTGGCCGAGAAGATGGGCCGCTTCCACGCCCAGCTTTTGTCCGGGCGCATCAGGCGGGTTGAGATCACTTACAGCGGTGAGCTCGCTGACAAGCCCGTGTCGCCGATAACGACGGCCATTGTCAAGGGTATCCTGGACACCATCCTGCAGGAGCGGGTCAACTTCGTTAACGCCATGATCGTGGCCAAAAACCGGGGCATCGAGGTCAACGAGACGAAGTCCGACCGCGAAGAGGACTACAGCAGCCTGATGACCGTGAAGGTCATCGCCAGCGAGTCCCAGCACGAGCTGGCAGGGACGCTGTTCCAGGGTTCCGACCCGCGCGTGGTCCTTATCGACGGCTACCGCGTCGACGCCGTGCTCAGCGGGCATATGCTGGTGGTTCCGCATATCGATAAACCCGGCATCATCGGACGGGTGGGAACCCTGCTCGGGGAACACGAGGTCAACATCGCGGCTATGCAGGTCGGGCGCAAGGTTGTCGGCGGCAAGGCCGTAATGATGCTGGTCATCGACAGCCCGGTGCCGGCCCCGGCGCTTGACGAAATGCGCAAGGTGAACGGGATTATAGATGTAAGAATGGTAAGTCTTTAGGCGCCGAAGGCGCCTGCACTGGGCACTGTGCGCAGAATAGCACTGAGCAATGAGCACTGTGCACTGAGATTGTAAGGAATAGGGAAAAGGGATTCAGCTTGCTGAAATCCCCTCAAGTATCCCAACGCTCAACGCCCTATCCGTTAAACTATCTCTAAAGCCTTGGTTTACAAGGAGATCC
>NZ_JBQXEZ010000027.1:0-25784 GCF_052618305.1 Desulforudis sp. DRI-14
GCCTTCGAGTCCTACAGTTACTGCTTACATCCTAAGAGAGACCTAAAGGTCTCCCTTTTTAATGCACAGGTTCTTGGACCACATCCTCGGCTTCGCCGCTTTTGCGGGCAGTCCTTGCCGCCCTGTCGCGCTCGATCAAGATGGCCACGTCGGGACAGACGGTAGCGCAGATCCCGCACGAGATACAAGCGTCGGTCGGTTCCACCGACGGCGTGCCGTATATACCGAGGACCTTGGACCAGTTCAAGCACTGTTTCGGACATTTCTGGATACAGAGCCCGCACCCCTTGCACAAGCTGGGGAAGACGGTGAAGGATCCTTTGGGGATTTTATGCGTTATGGGTTCAAAGCCTGCCAAATCCGCTTAACCTCCTTGCAAGACCTGCCCGACAAGCTCCATCCCGCGCTCCATGGCCCGGTGATTCAGCTCTCTAAGCTGTGGATCCTTTTCAAACTTGTACCCCAGCCTCTTCTCAATGGCATGCTTGGCGCTGTCGATCTCAACGACCTTGGTGGCCCCGATGACCGCGCCCATGATTAGAATATTAAAGACCCGAGGATGCAATTCTTTCTTGGCTATTTCGACTCCCGGGATGGCCAGGATTTTCTTAGCCTGCTTGGGAAGGATATCCTCGGACGGCTCGGCCAGGGTGTCGTAGACGAAAATACTCTCGGGGCCCACGTACCGGACGGTACGCCCCACGGCCCGCTGGCTGAGGGCGACAACGATATCGCCTGTTTCAAACTTCGGCGAGCCGATCGGCTTATCGTCAATCTGCAGAAACGCCACGCTGACCCCGCCGCGCTGCTCGACGCCAAAATTGGGAATGTACAGTGCTTCCTTGCCTGATTCATAAGCTGCCTCCGCCAGGATTTCGGCTACGGCCTGCACGCCCTGGCCTCCCTCGCCGGCGATCACGATTCTAACTGGTTTGGCCATCTTCATCCCCTTCGGCAACAGGTATCTTGATCTCGCCAATGTTAAAGAACTTCGGCATTTTTTCCTCGAGGAAGGCCCAGGTTTCCCGGGCATTCGTCCGCCAGTTGGTGGGACAGGAGGAAAGGACTTCGATAAACGAAAAACCCCTGCCCTCCATCTGGTTTTGCAGAGCACGGACCATCATTTTCTGAAGCTGCCGAACTTTGCCGACGGTACCCCTGGCCACATAGGCCCCCTCCGGCGTTACAGCGGCGACCATCTCCGGGCCCTGGAAAGGCGGGCCGGTAAGCACCGGGTCGCGGCCGTAAGGCGTGGTCTCGGTCTTCTGCCCGGGGAGGGTTGTCGGCGCCATCTGGCCGCCGGTCATTCCGTACTGCGCGTTGTTGACTAGAATTACGGTGATATTCTCGTTCCGGGCGGCCGCGTTGACGAGGTGCTGGGAGCCGATGGCGTAGCCCCCGCCGTCCCCCATATAGGCCACGCAGATCAGCTCGGGCCTGGCCCGCTTAACGCCCGTTATCACCGGCGTCGTCCGCCCGTGATGGGTCTGAACGGTATCGACGTTGAAGAAATCCCAAGCCAAGAGGCTGCAACCGATATCGCAGCCGAAGATGACCCGGTCCTGGATGCCCAGCTGATCTATAGCCTGCCCTAGGGCCCGCAGGGCTATGCCGTGGCCGCATCCCGGGCAGAACTTGTGCGGCTTGCTCTCTCTGCGCCAGCTTTTCGGCATGGTAGGCTGCAACATTGCCATAGCTTTCTCTCCCCTCCGACCGGACCCGGCAAAAAACACCGGCTCCAGGTTATATATGGTTCGGAATTCCCCGACAGGAATCCCCCTGACCTCGAAACTCCAAACTTTACACCTGTCGAAGACGCCGACGCGTCTTGACTACGCGAGGATTTCGCGCGCCCGGGCGGCGACCTCCTCCGGGGTGATGCCCACCCCGGGCTTGAAGTGCGTCAGCATCTCGACGGGGTGCTCGTAAAGAGCGTCCCGCAGGAGCCGCGCCAACTGGCCGTACGCCGACTCGACGACCAGGAACTTCTTCGCCCGCCCCGCCAGCTCCTGGAGAGCCTTAACCGGCAGGGGTCGCAGGGTGATGGGGCGGAAATAACCCACGTTCAACCCCTCGGAGCGCAGCCGTCTGACAGCCTGCCTGACGGCCCGGGCCACCACCCCGTGGGCGATGACGGCCAGGTCGGGCGACTCCGTGTCTTTTTCCTCCCATTCCGCGATTTCAGGCGTCATGCGGTCGAAGTCCCGGATGTGCTGCATCACGACCTCGTAAAGCTCTTCCTCGACGTTGTAGGTGTTGCGGTAGTGAGCCGGCGGCCGGTCCTCGCCCGGGATCCCCGGCTTGCCCAGGAAAGGCTCGGGGGCTACAAACTCCATGCCGCGCGCCGCGGGGTCATACATCGTAAGGGGTTCTCTCATCTTCCCCTGGTAGCCGTCGGCGAGGACAAACGTCGGGAACCGGTAGCGCCAGGCGGTATTGAAGGCCTTGACAGTGTAGTCGAAAAGCTCTTGGTGCGTGGCGGTCGAATACACCACCCGCAGCCCTTCGCCGTTGCCTCCCAGCGTGGTGAGCGTGACCTCCTGCTGGGAGTAGATAACCGTGCCCGTCGAAGGGCCCCCGCGCTGCATAATGACGGCAACGAAGGGCAAGCGCATGGCCTCGGCCATGGAAATCGGCTCTTGCATCAAAACGTTGCCCGGTCCCGCCGTGGCCGTGAAGGCCCTCAGTCCCGCCATCACCCCGCCGATCGCCGTGAAGCCGGCCGAGAGTTCGTCCTCGGTCTGTAGAAAGCGTTTGCCGTACTTAGGCGCCAGGCGGGTCCAGTAATGCATGACTTCGTTCTGAGGCGTAATCGGATAGCCGTACATGATCTCGGCCCTAGCCGCCAGGGCGGCCCAGGCGACTACCTCGTTACCTGTCATAAACACTCGCTTTTCCCCGGTGATGGGGGTGTCCTTAGCCACTCTCTACACCTCCTAAAAGAGAGGTCAGAGGCCAGAGGTCTGAGGTCTGAAGCCGGAAGGGATATTCTTCGACCTCTGCTCTCTCCTCACCTTACCTAAATCTATAAAGACAGAGTTTTCTTATGGTTTTCTCCGGGTCCCTCCCAACCATCTGGCCTCTAACCTCTGGCTATAATTCTGGAATTTCTGGAATTCGTTATAAGCGGATTCCTTCTAGTCCAGCCTCTGACTTCCGGCCTCTGACTTCTGATTTATTAGCCCTGGCGAAATCCTGAAGGGATTTCTTCGAGTCCGACCTCTGACTTCCGGCCTCTGACTTCTTTTTTTACCAGAAGCTGCGGGGCATGAAGCGCCGCAACGCGCGGACGGGAATCTCCCAGCCATCGCGCGGCCCGATTTGCTTGGCGATGGGCTCGACGGCCGTTGTGGCGACAACAGGAATGCCTAAAATCCGCGCCGCCTCGCTGACAATCCGTGCACCTTCCTGGACGACTTCCATCGTAGTTTCCTCGGCCAAATGGGTATTGTTGATCAATCCGTCGATGCGACCCATCGCCCTCACGTGGTCGACGATGTCCTCCACCGTGGCAGTCATCGGGCGGCTGGCGTTGATAACGGCCAGAACTCGAAAAGAGGACTCCTGCCCAACCCCCTCGACGAGGTTCAGCGTCTTGGAGCCCTCAACTCCATAACCCACATCGAAGATAATGTCCCCGGGACGGCGCAACGCCCACCTGGCCGCCGGCTTGAGCGGCGTGCCCGTTTCCCCCAGGCCGGTGGTCTCCCGCGTCGACCAGGCGATCACCCTGACCCCCAGCCGCTCCAGTTCATCCTGGATCGGCCGCAAGGTATAGCAGGGCTCCACGATATCGAGATCGACCAGGGTAACCTGCCTGCCTTGGCCAGCCAACTCTATGGCCCTGTTGACCGCTACCTCGCTCTTGCCGCTGGCGTATTCGCCAACGTAAGCTTCAACGATGCGGTCCGGAATGTTCAGCCACTCCTCCTGAGGGAATTTGTCCCTTATAGTACTTCAATTCGACGGCTTCCGTCAATAATCCTGGCGGTTGTATTCTGGATACCAGGTTTACATCAGTATACCGAAAACCAAACCAAATTCCCAAGAATAATCGACTAACGCTTTATCGTTACAGGTTTTTCAGTCATAACCTTCCCCGCCGGGGCCGTCCTAACACACAATGGACCGAAGAACATCCAGTTTCCAACATCCGATATCCCGCCTAATACTCATAGGGCTGGCTCCGACGGCACACTCAACCTTGCCCATTTGCTGAATGCTGCGGCTGGCTAGCCGCTTAGCGCCGCCTCAATCATCGCGTAGACCTGCTCGTCTTCGAAGCCCTCCTGCCGGCAGGCGCCGCCCGGGCAGGCCGCGGCGCACGTGCCGCAGCCCCGGCAGGTCGCCTCGTTGACGACGGCCACCTTTTGGCCGGCGGCGATTTCCCGGGCCTTGTAAGGGCAGACCTCCACGCATATCCCGCACCCGCTGCACCGTTCCGGATCGACCCTGACCACGTTGCCCTGGCCTTGTAAACGCTCCCTCGACAGCAGGGTGACGGCGCGCATGGCCGCGGCCTGGGCCTGGGCCAGGGACTCGCCGAGCATCTTCGGCGCGTGGGCCAGGCCGCAGAGGTAAACGCCGTCGCTGGCGAAATCCACCGGGCGCAGCTTAACGTGCGCCTCGGCAAAGAAACCGTCGGCGTTCAGCGGGAGCCTGAAAAGCCGGGCCAGCGCCTGGCTGTCCCGGCGCGGCACGATGGCCGTGCCCAGGGCCAGGATATCGGCGTCGAGGACGAGCCTCTCCCCGAGCACCGGGTCGGTTACGCGGACGAAGAGGTTATCCCGGCCGGCCTCCACGACCGGCGGGTCGTCGGGCTCGTAGCGGACGAAGACCACGCCCCTTTCCCTGGCCGCCCGGTAAAACTGTTCCTGGAAGCCGTAGGTGCGCATGTCGCGGTAAAGGACGTAGACTTCGGTCTTCGGGGAGAGCTCCTTGATGCGCAGGGCGTTCTTCACCGTCTGGCCGCAGCACACCCTGCTGCAGTAAGGGCGTTCCGCGGTGCGCGAGCCCACGCACTGGATCATGACGACGCTTCTGACACCGGGAGACACCCCGATTTCCAGGCGCCTTTCCAACTCGCTCTGCGTCAGGACGTCGGGATGCTGCCCGTACAGGTACTCCTGCGGGCGGTATTCCTCCGCGCCCGTGGCGATGACCGCCGCCCCGTGGTCGATCTCCCGCTCGGCGTCACCGCACTTTAGCGTGCTGCGGAAATTGCCGACGTAGCCTTTGACCGCCGCGACCTCCGTCCCGGTGCACACCTCCACCAGCGGATGATATTCGAGCCGCGCGATCAGTTCATCCACAAAACCGTAGATCTCAGCCCCGTCCAGCGTCCGGCCCAGCCGTCTGGCATTGCCGCCGAGCAAGGCCTCCTTTTCGACCAGGGTCACCGGAAAACCCTGGTCGGCGATCGTCAGGGCAGCCGTCATCCCGGCCAGGCCGCCCCCGACCACCAGGGCGCGCTTCACGACGGGAATGTCCGTGACGGCCTGGGGCTTGAGCAGCCGGGCTTTGGCCACGCCCATCGCCACGAGGTCCGCGGCCTTCCGGGTAGCCTCCTGCAGGAAAAGCTGGTGCACCCAGGAAACGTGCTCGCGGATGTTGACGTGTTCGTACAGGTAGGGGTTCAAGCCGGCCTCGCGCAGGCTGTCCTGGAAAAGCGGGGCGTGCGTCCGGGGCGTGCAGGAGGCGACGACCACCCTGTTGAGCCCGTACTCTTCAATCCGCGCGGCGATGTGCTGGATGCTGTCCTGCGCGCAGGCGAACAAGCACTCCTCGGCCAGGACCACGCCATCCAGGCGGCGGGCCCGCTCCACCACCGCGGGAACGTCAACCACGCCGCCGATGTTGACGCCGCAACGGCAAACAAAAACCCCTATCCTGGGGGGCTCGCCGCTGACGTCGCGTTCCGGAGGGTACTGTTTGCTTGCGGCCCGTGTACCCCTGACGGGGGCAAGGACGCGGGCCGCGTTGGCCGCCGCCGCGCCGGCGTCAATGACCGTTTCCGGGATGTCCCGGGGACCGCAGACGGCCCCGCCGGCAAAGACGCCCGCGCGCGAGGTCAGGCCGGGGTAGAGTTCCCAGGAACGGACAAATCCGTAACGGTTCAGATCCACGCCCATGGCCGAGGCCAGCCGCGCCGTTCCCTCGGCCGGGACCATTCCCAGGGCCAAGACGACCAGGTCGAAGTCCTCCTCCCGGAAGCGCCCGTCGGCGTCCCTGTAACGCAGGCGCAGGTTTTTGCTCTCCTGCATCTCCTTGACGGACGAAACCATGCTCCGCACGTAGCGGACGCCCCGCGCCAGCGCGCGCGCGTGATAGCGTTCAAAATCTTTCCCATGGGCCCTCACGTCGATGCAAAAAACGGTGATTTCCGCCCCGGGCACGTGTTCCAAAGCGACAAGGGCCTGCTTGGCAGTATACATGCAACACACGGCAGAGCAGTATTCCAAGCCGCCCGACACGTCGCGGGAACCCACGCACTGGATGAAGGCGATGCGGTGCGGCGCCCTCCCGTCCAAAGGGCGCTGGAGATGGCCGCCGAAAGGCCCCGAGGCGCTCAACATGCGTTCGAATTGCAGAGAAGTAACGACGTTGGGATAGAGCCCGAAACCGTACTCCCCTCTTTTTTCGGGATCAAACAGGTCATATCCGGCACTGATAATGATTGCCCCTACTCTAAACCGGACATCTTGATCCCACATCAACGGGTCAATAGCCCCGGCAAGACAGGCCTCCTGGCACTCCACGCATTCGGGACATTTTTCCATGTCGATGACAAAAGCATTCGGGAAGGCCTGGGCATAGGGGCGATAGATGGCCTTGTGCAAGCTCAGCCCTTCGTTGAAGGCATCCTTTACCGAAATCGGACAGACCTCTTCACAGTCTCCGCAGCCCTTGCACTTGTCAATATCTACGTACCGGGCGTGCAAGCGCACCCGTACCGTGAAGTCCCCTATGTCTCCCGTCACCTCGCGGACCTCGGCGCAAGGCATGATCGTAATATTCGGGTGGCGGCTGCACTCCACCAGCCGGGGGGCCAGCGTGCACATCGAACAGTCGTTGGTGGGAAAAGTCTTGTCGAGCTGGGCCATCCGCCCTCCGATCGCCGGCTGACGCTCAACCAGGTAGACCCGGAACCCGGCGTTAGCCAGGTCGAGGGCCGCCTGAATGCCGCCGACCCCGGCGCCGACCACCAGTACCGCACCCACAAGCCCTTTCGATCGATCGTCCCGGGTCACGCCCCAACCTCCTCCGTAACGGTCGTTTAGAGTAGGACTTAAGACTTAAGACTTCGGCCTTAGGGAGCTGAACTTGGTGTTACAAGCGTCAGTACCGGAATATTAGGTATTGGATATCGGACCTGAGATCTTAAGAACCTGGAAATGAACCTGGGTCTTCAAGTTCCTACATCTTACGTCTTAAGTCTTACGTCTTACATCAATTTATGTCTTATGTCCTACGTCCTTAAATCAGTCCAAGTTTAACTAATAGAGGCACCGGATCTACGAGATGTTTGCTCAGCCAGTTCTTGGTTTCGGGGAGACCGAAAGCCAGCCCCATCAGCTCGGTGAAATAAAAGGTGGGCCGGTCGTTGTCCCTGGGCCGCTGTGTCTCAAAGTTCGTCTGGCAAAGGGGGCAGGCCGTCACCAGGGTCTCGGCTCCCGCCTCCCCCGCCATATCCAGTAGGCGCCCGACGAGTCCCCGGGCCACGTCGGGGTTGGTGATGGCGTGGCTGGCCCCGCAGCAGTCCGTTTTGTACGACCACGGCCTGACCTCGGCCCCCAGGCAGGACATCAGGTCGTCAAGCCAGCGGGGGTCTTCCGGCCTGCCCATGCCGGTCACCTTGGCCGGCCGCACCAGGAGGCAGCCGTAATAGCAGGCCACCTTCAAGCCGCCGAGCGGCTGCCTGACCCGGCCGGCGACCCGGTCCAACCCGATTTGCTCGGTAATCAGCTCCAACAAGGACCACACCTCGACGAGGCGGCCGAGGGGAAGGCCCAGGACTTCCTCCGCCGCCCTGCGCTTTTCCTTGTCGCGGCGCAGGGTGTGCTGCGCCAGGCGCAGGCGGCTGTAGCAGGCCGCGCACGGCGTAACGACGGCGCGGCCCTCGTCCCGGGCCAAGGCAAGGTTGCGGGCCGGCAGGGCGAGGGCCAGCGCGGAGTTCAAGCTGTGCACCGAGGTGGCGCCGCAGCAGTTCCAATCTTTGATTTCCCTAAGTTCAACCTCCAGAGCCTCGCAGACCGCCCGCGAAGACGCGCTGTATTCCCTCGCCGTAGACTCCAGCGAACAGCCAGGATAGAAGGAAACCTTCACAACAGATGACACCTCTTTAAGACCGGTTAAGGCCTTGTGCAGTAGGTTTCAATAAGTCGTGACAAGGCATTAAGCATTCGGCATTCAGCGTTAAGATCGGGGCTGAACCCCAAATCCTAATGCTTAAGCCTAATGCTTAAAGCCATTTAGGCGGGTTTGCACTGGGCGGTGCGTTCGAAGATCCGGTTCAAGGCCTCCCGGTCTTTAACCCGGCTGGAAAACAACGACATCTTGCCCTTTCTGAACAGGCTGAAGCCCAGCGGCAAATCGGCCAGCAACTCACGGGTCCTCAACTTGTACTTCGCCAGCACCAGGGCCTCGTTCACACGCCCGCGGTGAGCGATCTCGTTAAGAAAAAGCCTGTGAAACAAGGCCGCGTGTTCATCATTGCCGATTCCCGCCGCAACGGCCATTTCTTTAAGGCAGTCCATTACAGCCGACAGGTCGATGCCGTTGGGGCACCGGGCCCCGCAGGCCTGGCACGACGAGCACAGCCAGATTGCCGAACTGCCCAGGACCTTGTCGCGGAGGCCGAACTGGACCATCCTCAGGATCTGGTTGGGCGCGTAATCGGCGTAATCGGCCAGGAGACAGCCGGACGCGCACTTCTGGCACTGGAAACAGCGTTCCAGGGCCTGGCCGCTCCGCTGCCTCACCTCGTCAAGAAACCGGTGGTCCCGCTCAAGCGGCAGCCGGTTGGATACCACCACCATATCCGCCTACCTCCCTGACAGTGATTTCAGATTATTCTGACTTTCAGCCCGACCAAAAAACCGCTGTCCACATCCGGTCCTTGTCATGGTGGAAACTAGCGGCTTAGCGCTGCTAAGGTTGTTGGCGTGCGTCAGGCAAGAAGTTTGACGGTTTTCGTAGCGTATGGGCCGGTCAAAAATTGCTCTTCATGCTCATAGTAAGCCGGGGGCAAACGGCGTTCCATTAAACGGCGGTAAACGGTAGAAATATCGTTGCTAGCGGTCTGCTTGTGATGTGAAACGTATCCCAAATCAGTAGTCAGTCATCGGTCTTTAGACTCGTAGGAATTCACGTTCGGGAATACCTACGAAAACATAAGAAGAGAACCCAGTCAAACACTGGATTCTCTTCTGTCAGTCCCACTCTCTGTGACTCTGGTTCGGCCCACTGTCTAGCTGCTACCTGCCGGAAAACACAGTGCCTGCCAACGCCGATACTTCCCGACGACCGCTGCCTGACGACTGCTTACTGACCTAGCAGCAACTTGGCGAGGATGAGCAGTACCACCCCCGGGATCTGGAGAAAGCCCGCCGTTAAAACGGTCAACGGGTTGATGGCGATGTGAAAATCGAACACCGACCCCCCGATATTGATCAAAGCCAGCAGAACGGCCCCCACGACGACATAGCCGAACAGGCGACAGAGGTACTTAAAAGGGGTTACGAAGAACGAGCCGATCAGGTATAATCCCGCCAACCCCAACAGACTGAGCAGAATGACCTTCCATTCCACCCGCATCACCTCCCAGGTTGTCCTACTGCCAAATATATGAAACCCGGGAGGGATTATACCTCTCTTCTGCCCTCGATGGCCCTGCTTAAAGTCCGGCTGTCGGCATACTCGAGATCGGCGCCCACCGGCAGGCCGTAAGCCAGCCTAGTCACCCTGACCCCCAGAGGGCGCAGGAGTTTGCTCAGGTACAGGGCCGTCGTCTCGCCTTCCAGGTTGGCGTTGGTCGCCACGATGACCTCGCTGACCTTCCCGGACTTAACGCGGGCGAGCAGCATATCGACGGTGAGGTCGCCGGGCCCCACCCCGTCCATGGGCGAAAGGCTGCCGTGGAGGACGTGGTAAAGACCCCTGAAACCGTGGGCCTTCTCCAGGGCCACCACGTCCTTGGGGTGTTCGACCACGCAGATCAGCCCGGCGTCGCGTCCCTGGTCCCGGCAAAGATGGCAGGGGTCGCTATCGGTCAGATTGGCGCAGACCGAACAGCGGGAAATACCCCGGCGGGCCTCGATAATGGCTTTGGCAAGGCTGCCGGCCACCTCGGGCGGGGCCCCGATGAGGTAAAAGGCCAGCCTTTGCGCCGTCTTCGGACCGATGCCGGGAAGCTTGCCCAGTTCCTCGATCAGCCGGGCGACAGGACGCGCGTAGTACATGTCTTTCTCCTAGTTTCGTTTGCAACTCAAAATCTTTTAACGCACTTAGTAGACACTGGCTTAAGACGCTGGACGTAAGACTTAGGACTCGGGACTTAGGACGAAACAACCAGAGAGAGTTAACAGATTCGCCCCTAGTCAATTGTAAACGCGACCGCATACCCTACGTCTCTTATGTCTAGTTTTATCTTCATACTGGAGATAACTCTTTGTCTTTAAGACGCTATAAGGTCAGACCTGTATCCAATCTGACTCCCCAGTCGGCTACCGGGCTTCCCGTCCTATGTCTTACGTCTTACGTTTAACGCGCAGCGTTAGAACAGCCCCGGCACCGACAGTCCGCCGGTAAGCTTGCTCATTTCTTGAGCCGCCATGTCGCGGGACTGGCGCAGGGCTTCGTTGACGGCCGCCAGGACGAGGTCCTGGAGCATCTCGACGTCATCCGGGTCGACGGCCTCCGGGCTGATGGTTATCGAGACGATCTCCTGCTTGCCGTTGGCCGCGACCTTGACCGCGCCGCCGCCGGCGGCGGCCTCTACCGTGCGCTGGCCCAGTTCCTCCTGCATCCTCGCCATGTCGGCCTGCAGCTTTTGCACCTGTTTCATCATTTTGCCCATATCCAAGGTTATCCGACCTCCTTCATTAAGCTTCCCCGGTTGTGTCGTCCATGACACACTGGACCTGCCATCGCCCCGGGGAAAACTGCGACAGCAGCTCCTCAATGACCTTCCTGTTCTCGGGTTTGGCGATGTTGGCCATGGCGAAGCTGTCTTTAAAGCGTATGACCATACGGCCCGGTTTAATACGGACGCTGGACGCCTTACTCAAAAACACCGCGGCTGCCGGGCGGCTTTCTTTCAGTCCCTGGCACACCTTCAGCCACAAATCGCGGTCGGGGCCGGCGCTTTGCCGGGCCGGGCTCTCGCCGGCACCTTCGGCGGGGTGCCCGGCTTGGGCCGCAGCACTCCCCGGCAGGGGCTCGCGGACGAAACGCACCACCGCCAGTTCCAGCGGCAGGATCTGGCGGGTGGCGAACCGCATTTCCTGTTCGGCCTGGGCAAAAAGGCTCAGCAAACGGACCATTCCATCCTCCGCCAAGGCAACCTTTCCCGGCCGGCCGTCAAGGACGTCCAGGAGACCGCCCCGCAGGTAGTCCGTAAACTCACGGGCGAAAATCCTCAGGTCCTTGCCGCTGGCCTCCACCTCGTGCAGGCCCCGGATCGCGCCCCTGGCGTCCCCGCAGGCGAGCTGGTCCACCAGACGCTTAAAAAAGTCCTCGTTAACCGTCCCCAGGATGTCATGGGCGTCGTCAAGGCGCGCCACCCCGTCTCCCAGCGCGGCCACCTGGTCCAGCAGGCCGAGGGCGTCGCGGAGGCTGCCGTCGGCCACCCTGGCGATCAGCTCCAGGACGCCCGGCTCAACCTTGATGCCGGCGCCGCGGGCGACCTCCGCCAGGCGCTCGACGATGTCTTGCGCCCCGATCCGCCGGAAATCAAAGCGCTGGCAGCGCGAGCTGATGGTCAGAGGCACCTTGTGCGGTTCGGTGGTGGCCAGGATAAAGACGACGTGTTCCGGCGGCTCCTCCAGCGTCTTGAGCAGGGCGTTGAAGGCCTCGTGCGTCAGCATGTGGACCTCGTCCACGATGTAAACCTTGAAAGGGGAGGCGGCGGGCCGAAACTTGACCTTTTCGCGCAGGTCGCGGATTTCGTCGACGCCGCGGTTGCTGGCGGCGTCGATCTCGAGAAAATCAACCGCCGAACCCTCGTTGATCCCTACGCAGGACGGGCATTTATTGCAGGGGTTGCCGTCCTCGCGGCTACGGCAGTTGACGGCCTTGGCCAAGATCTTGGCGGTCGACGTCTTGCCCGTCCCGCGCGGGCCGCAGAAAAGGTAGGCATGGGCCTGCCTGCCCATGCGCACAGCGTTGGACAAGGTGCGGGTTACGTGTTCCTGCCCAACGATTCCTTCAAAGGTCTGCGGACGCCACGTGCGGTAGAGGGCGCGGTAGCTCAATAATCTGCCACCTCTTCGTTGTTTGGCGCTCGGCGGCCCCGGCGGGCCGGCTGATGATTACGTAAAAAGGGTAGCACATCCTTCCAGAGCAGGTCAATAAAGAGGTCAGAGGTCGGAAGTCAGAAGTCGGACTCGAAGAAATCCCTCCGGGATTTCACCGAGGGTTAATAAATCAGAGGTCGGAGACCGGAAACGGGAAGTCGCTTACATCCGGCTTCCTGATGCACGAAAGTAAAATTTTTGTGAAATTTGCGGTTTTATAAGTAAAGATGAAAATCTTGCAGTCGGCTTCATTGTCGTGCAGAAGTAAAATTATCCTTAATCAAAGCTCTTTTGATCGCACACGCTATTAGTAATAAATCGAGGAGGCGAGGAAGTTGTACAAGCGGCAGTCGAACAATGTCAAACTAGGCTTTTGGGGCTTTCCGAGCGCCGGATTCTGGCTCACCCACGCCGTGCTCATTCCTCTGACCGGATGGCTGGGCTACAGCATCATCAGGAAGAAGAAACATTTTTGATTATAATCTCTGTGAAGACACGGGCTAACTCCGGGTCGTAAGCCGTTCCGGCCAGCCTGGCGATCTCCGCGCAGGCCTGTTCCGGGGTTTTCACTTCTCCGTAGGGCTTTTCCGTGGTCATGGCGTCGTAGCTGTTGGCGATACGAATAATCCGCGCGGCCACCGGTATATCGTCGCCGGCAAGGCCGTCCGGGTAGCCGCTGCCGTCGTAGTTCTCGTGGTGGTGGAGAATCGCGGGAGCCAAGCTGTGGAGGAAGGGAATCGGTTTCACGATTTCGGCGCCCCAGACGGGGTGCTGCTGGAGAATAGTCATTTCGTCGGCCATCAGGGCGCCCTTCTTGTTCAGCAAGGCCCGGGATATTTCCACCTTACCGATGTCGTGCAGGTAAGCCGCGTAGGAAAGCTCCAACAGGTCGTTACCCGACAGTCCTACCGCCGCGCCGAGGCTGAGACAGTATTCCACGACCCGCTCCGAGTGGCCGTAAGTATAACTGTCCTTAACGTTGATGACCTGGATCAGGGTGCGGATCGAGTTCAGCTGCTCCCGCTCTTCCTTGCCGAGCTGGCAATAAAGCGGGTGGAGGACGGAGGAATAAACCTCCACCTTATTCTTACTGCCGAACTTGGCCTTATAGAGGGCGTGGTCGGCCAATACCAGCAGTTCTTTGGCGCTGGGGGCGTGCTCCGGGAAGGCGGCGATGCCGAATGACATGGTCACCGCTCCGGACGGCTGCCTCTCCCGTCCCTCGAAGGGGTAGACTTCTATCCTTTGACGAATATTTTCCACGATGCCGCGGGTCTCTTCGGCCGTGCGCCCCGGCAGGATGATCGCGAACTCCTCTCCCCCGTAGCGGGCCACCACCCCCCGGTTGCCTATCTCCTCGACCATCAGCGACCCGATGGTCGCCAGGATCCTGTCCCCGTGCAGATGGCCGTAGCTATCGTTATAATGTTTAAAGTTATCGATGTCGCCGATAACCATGGCCAGGCTGTGATTCCGCTGCTCGGCCAGGGCGAACCGCTTTTCCAGTTCTTCGTGGAAAGCCCGGTGGTTCAGCAACCCGGTCAGGTCGTCCCTGTTGGCCAGGGCCGCCACCTGCTGCGAATATCGGGTCTCGACGTCGATAATCCCGCCAAGAACCCAGCCGATGGTAAGGGTTATAATCGCTAAGAACAGATCTGCACTGTTGAGGTGGTCATAACAAATAAATCCAAGAAAAGAAAGCGCAAGTAAGGCCGTCACAGTACCTATCCTACGCCCCTTAAGAGTGGCAGCGATAAGAACCGGCACAAGGATAATAACACGAGAGTTATGTGGATCAATAATTAAAATAATCAAAGATAAAAGGATAGGTAAGCCCAAATACAAAAGATCCAAAGCCTTTATGGTACCCGTTACACGCAATTGAATGTTTTCATTATCTAGAAAATATAACGTAACTGCTACTGCCAAAAAACAAAAAAGGGTGAGTAGAACAAGTTTTGCATTAATAGTTACGTCAAAAACCATTTCTTGCAAATTACTGAACGATATATGAAACCCAAGAATTAAAGCGAGAATCAGGACAACAAAACTGATGGCTTGAACAGCAACGATATAAAAACGTAGATTCTTGTTTCGTTCCGCCTCTATTTTCCGCAAGTCTTACCCCACCATATCATTTTACGTTAAAGGAGGTGGGAAGATCCCACCTCCTTCAGTTTAGTACTTTGCAAGCTGTTCCGGTATCTCAGGATCGTAGTATGTCCAAATACAGGCCGAAGCTGCGGTAACGTTGGCTAAAAGAACTAATGCCGCGGTCAGTGCGGTAAGAAAAAGGTATTTGATACGATTCATGATTTCACCTCCCTAAAAATCATTATCCACTGACGCCAAAGGCTTGGGACAGCCGGTCAAACAGGGCCATCACCCGCCATCCGAGTTGGGTAAGAATTAAACCTCCCCACGCTAAAGCACAGGAAACAGCTGCTACCATTGAAAGATACTCTTGGGAATAACCAAGCATGATGAGCTGTGCAGCTACCGCAACCCCGATGAACAACACAGCAATCAATTTCAGCCGCCGCCTGTGGCGCCGGGTCCTGATGGGCTTATTCGGGTTGTCCACCGGCGCCAGCCACAACACCATTCCGAGAACGATCACCCCGATGACTAGAAGAGACTCCACTGACACAAGCCGTGATCCCCATACCGCACTGACTTTCCCCAGCAGCGGGATAATGACCGCGCCGGCGATATTGCAGCTCACAGGGTTGGCGCAGTGCGCCCCTCCGGCCGTTGACCGCATCAAGAACAAGACCAAAACAACGGCCAGCGTTTCGGGAACGCATCCGAGAAGCGCCGCGACCGCCAGGATGGAGGCCAACCCGAGAACCCCCAGCAGGGCTACCTCCGCACCGTAAGAAACCACTTCAGCCGTTCCAGGATCAAGCTTCAGGTTTTCTTGCAGGTATTTCCCGGCACGGCTGGCATACCTAGAACGCACTGCCCGGTCTCCCTTGCGTAATATCTAGCTTGCCCAACACCTTGTTAATCCCAAGGGCTGTAAGGAATAACAAGATGATATGCGGCCAACCGAGGAAAATCCAAACAACAGAGTTTTTAAAACTAGGGTCATGAAGAGGCAATCCTAAAACCCCAACATAGAAGAAATGCGTTAAAAATTCATAAAGAATGACCAAAGCTATCCCGAAAAATGTCGAGTATAATCCTTTTAGAACAGAAACTTTTCCGCATTTGACCATATAGAACACCCAAAAAAGACTAAGCACGACTGTATGCACACCAAATGGAATGGGAAGCAAACGTAAAACATAGGCTAGTAACGCTTGCACTAGGGCGATTAGAATAATGATTTTCCAGCGCAATTGAATACGCGCTATAGCAAAAATAAGAATAGTGAATGCAACTGTTTCAGGTAGCCCTTGTAGGAAAAACGTCAATAGGCTTAATTGCATGTCCTATGCCTCCTACCCTAATCCGACCAATTGCTGCATCCCGATACACAACTTGGCAGCTAATTCGACCAAATGAATCTTTTTTCCTGTTTGAATAGGGCCGAAGTCTCATAAAATTCAGACCAAAGGCTTAAAGCAAAATGTGTAAAAAAAGAGAGAAGCAGGGTCCCTTTCGGTCCTGCTTCCCTTTCTATTTGCGATCTTCGTTTGAATACTGAAGCTGTTACCGTAACACCCGGCTCAACCCTTCGCGCCAAAGGTCGGCGGCCTTGAACCGCAGCCGGACCTCGACCGGCGGGGCCATCTCGCCGGCGGCCGCCGCGGCGACAGCGCCGTCCTGCCCGCCGCTCACGAAGCACAGCGGGGGGAAAAGCACGCACCACCAGTTCTGCCCGGACCCTTCGCCGATCACGACGCGCACCGCCTCATACTCCCCGGCCGGCACCTTCCAGGACCCGTAGACCCTGTCCGGGAAGGGATACCGCCCGTAATAAACCCTCACCGGGTAATCGTAGCCGCTGCGTTGAACCTGCTTCCGGCTGACTTCCTGGATCATACCGACGTTGGCCCTAACCACTTCACGAGCCTCTTCCGCGTTCCTGATACCTCCAACCTTCGGCGTCATGGCCCGGACGACCGCGTCGCGGACCTCGAGCTTTAGAGCCTGATCGGCCTCGCTATCGCTGTTGGCGATAACATGAAATCGGATGAGGTTATCAGCATTATAGGTCTGCATGGCCTTGCCCGACCAGTACCAGAAGGCCGAACCCATTATGATCAAGCTTATCCCGAACGTTAAAGCCAGTATCTTTTTGCGCATCATCCCGCCCTCCAGCTATCGTCAATCACCGGCCAAAACACTTGGCCGGCTGATCTTTTTAACAGTTTCCTGACCATAGTCTTAACCAATTAGCAACTCACTTACTCGCCTTTTAGAGCGTTTTTCAACAGTCCCAAAAACAAGAAGGGGGAGGACCATAGTCCTACCCCTCTTCAAAATTATAGACCGTGCACCTGCCTCTGGAAGACGACTTCCGGGCGTTACCGGCCGCAGGTTGCTCAGGCCAGGTGACCTCACGGCACCCGGAGGGATTCCCTTAGTGCTGCTTCCGTCAGGACCTGACACGGTTCAGGAAGCTCCGTCGCGCGAGACCCAACCGTCAACGCCCCTTACGGCGGTCAGACCCCACAAGCCGCAACCGCGGGCAGGAATTCAACCCCGCTATAGCGGATTGCGGGTTACAGGGCGCCGCTACCTCCCCGTCTAGCACGGCCATATTGTGATGTGAGAGGTGTGAAGTCGGAAGTGTGTAGTCCCGCTATACACCGCTCACCTCTTATTTCGTAAAAAGACACTTAACGTGAGAAGCCCTACAGGTTTCCATGCCCGCCTCCGACCTCTCACGTCTCACTTCTCAAAGTGGAGGCCTTTCCCACATCGGACCTCTCACTTCTCACTTCTCATATGGCGGAGAGAGTGGGATTCGAACCCACGAGGCGGTTACCCGCCCACACGCTCTCCAGGCGTGCGCCTTCATCCGCTCGGCCATCTCTCCACGTAAGGATGATACTCTGAAGACTTATGAAGCTGTCCGTCCTATGATCGTGACCAATCCTCATTGTACCATCAATACTTCCCGATTTCAAGCCACCGATCATCATAATAATTGACTTAGTCTATAGCTTAGTCCATATTATAGATATGGAGGTGCTTGACGATGCAGGTAAATATCCATGAAGCCAAGACCCATTTTTCCAAACTCCTGGCGCGTGTTAAGCAAGGTGAGGAAATTGTCATCGCCCACGCCGGAAAACCGGTAGCGCGCCTGGTGCCGGCAGTTGAAAAACCATATAGGCGGGCACCCGGCAGCGCAAAAGGGAGGGTCCGCCTCGCTCCCGACTTTGACGCCCCGCTTCCGCCGTCGGTCCTGGAGGCGTTTGAAAAGTGAGGGTTCTTCTAGACACCCATGCTTTCCTGTGGTGGATTGCCGACGATTCCAGGTTATCTTCCAAAGCCCGCAGCATCATCAGCAACGGTAACAATACGCTGTTCTTGAGCGCTGCCAGCGGCTGGGAGATGACCATTAAGACCAGACTTGGCAAGCTGGAGTTGCCGGATGACTTTAAAGAGTTTATCGCCGAGCAGCTTGTCATTAACGGTATCGATTCTTTGCCCGTGCAAATGCGCCATGCTTTACATATTCATACCCTGCCGCCCCTCCACCAGGACCCTTTTGATCGGATGTTGATCGCCCAGGCTCAGCTTGAAGACCTGCCCATCCTGACCGCCGATCCACAGATAGCCCAGTACCGGGTTGAAGTCCTATGGTGATAGCAAGAATTAACAGGACTATTCTGTCCTATCGCTGACGGCAGCCATAGCTTTCAACCAGTTTCGCATCAGGCTGGCGTAGCCCGAAAGACGCTTGTAAATCGTCTCGGCGAGTTCAGCGTTATATGTATGCACGGTCCGGTTTCGATCATCAGCCATTTCCAGACCGAGACGGACGCTATCCTCAGTGAGTAAACCTACCCTGAACGAAGCCCTTAGGACGCCCTTAGGGGAACCTACATCAATACCTTCAAATTCCCTGAGAAATCCCTGAGCTGCCTTCCACGCCGCTTCAAAGGTGTACTCAAATCGCTGGATGGCGGCATCGCGTTCAATCGGCGAGGGCGGGCGATTGAGATTTATAACTTCTTCCAGGGTCTCCAGGGCCCGGAGAGCCACCGAGATTCTTTCCTTTACTCGTTCCAAAGCAATCCCTCCCGCTCTACGCGCTCTCTGAAAGCCGGGCTAGCCTCTGAAAGGTCCACGAGATCCACCTGATAGGGAACATTGCTTTCCTCAAGAGCATCGCGGATCGCGCTCAAAAGCCCCCGCGGCAAAGGTTGCTTGGATAAAACAGCCACATCGACGTCCGAAGACCACCACGCATCATGCCGCGCCCGGGAACCAAAAAGGTACACACGGGCTTCAAACCCCCGAAGTCCCTGAAGCACAATACGCCGGACTTCCTCAAGGACTCCACCGTTCAATTTGTCGGATGCCACTCTGGTGTTCCCCATCGTGATATCACGTCCGTTTTCCAATGCATTCCATCTACATAAGTATATTGCCGGTCCGGATCTTCGGCAATCACCTTAGGCTTCAAAAAGTTTCTTAAAAATCAAGCCGAAATACGTGCCGGACATGGCTGGAAGAGCGTATCAACTGTTATATACGCAGCGCCGCCGTATCCACCTTAGGGACCAGCCCTGCTTGCGCGGCCCGGCTGAGCAGGGCGGTTACCGCCTCATACCCCGTCTCGCCTAAATCCATGGTGAACTCGTTCACGTAAAGCTTGATGTGCGCTTTTACTACTTCAGGGGACAGCTCTTGGGCGTGGCTCAGCACGTACTCCCGCGACGCCTCCGGGTGTGCCCAGGCATAGGCCAGCGACGCCCGGATCGAGCCGGCGACCGCCGGCAGATCCAGTGACCGGCGGGCGATGATCGCGCCCAGCGGAAGCGGCAGGTTGGTATCGGCCTCCCACCAGCCGCCTAGGTCGGCCAGGAGAGTCAGTCCGTATGAAGGGTAGGTGAAGCGCGCCTCGTGGATCACCAGCCCTGCATCAACCATACCGTCCCGCAACGCCGGCATGATCTTGTGGAACGGCAGAACCACGATCTCGCCCACGCCCCCCGGCACGTGTTCAGCGGCCCACAGCCGGAACAGCAAGTAGGCGGTTGATCGCTCGCTCGGTACCGCCACCCGCCTGCCGGCCAGCACCGCCGGATCGTCGGCGCCGCCTGCGCCGCTTTTCGTCAGCACCAGCGGCCCGCATCCTCTGCCCACCGCACCCCCGCACGGCAGCAGCGCGTACTCGGATAACACCCATGGCAGGGCCGCATACGAAATCTTGACCACCTCCGGCCCGTTGAAGCCGGCGGCCAGGCTGTTCGTGACGTCGATATCCGCATAGGTCACGTCAAGCTTCGGTGCACCGGGGATCAGTCCGTGGACCCAAGCGTGGAAAATGAACGTGTCGTTGGGGCAAGGAGAGAAGGCAATTCTCACCGCAATACCTCCGATAATACTGAGCTGGCTGCCTCCAAAACGTCCAGCGCCTCTTTGATACGCCATGCGGTCCGGTCGCGCGGACCGACCCGGTTAGAGACGGCGCGAAGCTCCAGAACTGGTACGCCGCGCTCGTGCGCGGCAAAAGCCACGCCATATCCCTCCATGGCCTCGGCGGCGGCCCCCGGCACCCGTGCGGCCAACTCCGCGGCCCTCTCGGCCGTACCCGTCGCCGTCGACACGGTGAGCACAGGGCCGGCTACGACCGGCAACTTGGCCGCGAGCAGGGCCTCCGTCACACTGTGCACCAGGCCGGCATAGGCCCGGATGTGGGTGGAGCCGAAACCCAACTCCTCCAAACTGCTGAAACCTTCAGGGGTCTCAACTCCCAGGTCGGCGGCAACGATCTCGTCCGCCACTACAAGGGAGCCCACCTCGGCTTTACCTGGAAAGCCTCCGCCGATGCCGGCGCTCACGACCAGGTCGTACCTGGCGGTTGCCAACACCTTCGCCGTGTTGGCGGCGGCCGCCACCGGGCCAACGCCGGCCACCAAGACGTCAAACCGGCTATCGCCGCGCAGGCCGCGCAACACCGCTTCCCTCTCCGCAGAGACGGCCGTCATCACGAGAATACGCATTTCGCTTCCCACCTTCAAGGCCGGAGCCGCTGCAAACCACCGGCTGATTGATCATATCATTTCCCTTAGCATTTCGACAAATAGTTATTTCCTTCCCTTTTTTCCCTGCTCCCCGGACAGCCGGAAAGAGCGGAGAGAGTGGGATTCGAACCCACGAAGAAAAACAGCCGATCAAGTCGGTGATTAAGTCTTCCCAGGAAGCAGATAGCCGTGCTTTTCAGCATGACCCAGGAGATAAAGAAAGGCAAATGCCGGGATGGCAATAATCGGCGTTCTAACCGCGAAATCAAGCGTTCCGTAATCCTCCGGACGCTTGGTGATCACCAGGGCGGCAGCAGTCTGTATATCGTCGGCCACCTCGACGATAGCGTCTCCTATCCCTATCTTGGCATCTTCCCTGTACTTGACCTCGATCAAAAGCCGTCCCACAGGCGAGTAATCAACCACTATGTCAATTTCTTTGTCCGCCTTTCCGGTCTGCCGGTAGTAGCCAACCCTCGTTTGCTGCCGGTAGTAAAAAGCGGCGACGTGCTTGTACACGGCGGTCTCCACGATTATCCCCATTTCATCCGGGTCCGTCAGGACATCGTCGGCCATGAGGACAGCATTCCTAATAGCGGCATCAGCGATGTAGACTTTAGGTTTTGCTTTTAGGGTTTTCTTTCCGCTGATTTCCACCGGATTGCTAATATAGATGAGGTTGGCTGCCTCCAGTATACTCAGGTAGTTCGAAACCGTTTGCCGGGCAACCCCGATTTCCTTTGCAAGGGTGTCAATGGTAATAAGACCGCCGGAGTGAATGCACAGATAGAGAAACACTTTTTCCAGCTCAGCAACATTGCGAACACCAAACAACGCGGTCAAATCCCTTTTTAGGACCTTATCGACCACGTCTTCCCGGAGTATTCTCTGCGCAAACGGCAGGTCATCAGAGAGCGCGATTTCAGGAAATCCCCCGATTAACAAGTAGCGATGGAAGTATTTTTCTAGCGCGGAAAGCGATCGCATGAGGTCATCCAATTCATGCCGGGAAAGCCTTGCTAATTGGCTCGGCTTGATTTCCGGTCGCAGCTTGGGCCTGTCCCTTACATTGATCAACTCACAGTACTCATAAAAAGAGAGGGTCGGGATCCTGATGACCGTCCACCGTCCCACCCCGCTTTCGGCCGCCTGGGCGGCCAACACCGGGCTGGCGGAACCGGTTGCAACAATTTTCCACGTCGGACGGTGGTCATAGAAGTATTTCAGCCAACGGTCCCACTCGTGCGCATAGTGTACTTCGTCAAAGAAGAAGTAGAGGTCTTCGTTGCCACCGCCTACGTTAGTCTCGTAGATCTCAACCACTTCGTCCAAGGTACAGAACTTGAGAATGGGATGGTCCAACGATACATAGAGAATCTGCTTTCCAGGTATCCCCCGACCCAGCAAATCTTCGATGAGTTGGTATAGAATTGTTGTCTTCCCCACTCTGCGGGCGCCCGATAGAATCACCGAACGCCGGATCGTCGGGTGGTTAAGAACCTTATCTGCTTCGTAATAAGCAAATCTCTTTACCGGCTTCGTCGATTCTCTGGGGACATTGCCTGTCGTCCACCAGGGATTAAAAGAAAACAAGACCTTCAGTAGTCGCTCGCGGCTTATAATCGCCATTGAACATCACCTATTTTACATTGTAGCCACAACAATTGTAACATATACTTTACAAAAATCAAGGGTTGGGCCTGGTTGAGCCCTGATTCAAACAAAAAAGTGAGAGGTTGACTTACATCTAACCTCTCACTTCTGAATTTAAAATGTAAGAACTCCGGCGCTTTCCTCTGTTTCGCGCCTCAGACTTCTCACATCTCAGTTCTTATATGGCGGAGAGAGTGGGATTCGAACCCACGAGGCGGATTTTGGTCCGCCTACTCGATTTCGAGTCGAGCGCCTTCGACCAGACTCAGCCATCTCTCCGCGTCGGTCTACTGTATTACAAATTGTGCGTTTGGCAACCGGCAAACCTCATTGTTCTTCCCGCAAGCGCCGGAAGAACTGCTGCATGATTGCCCGGCACTCTTCTGCCAAGATGCCCGGGACAACCTCCACCTGGTGGTTGAAGCGCGGTTCGCGCAGGAGGTCCAGCACAGACCCGGCCGCACCCGCCTTGGGGTCGTCGGCCCCGTAAACCACCTTGCGCACACGGGCTTGCACAATCGCCCCCGCGCACATCGGGCAGGGTTCCACGGTAGAGTAAAGCGTAGCTTCGCTTAAGCGCCAGTCGCCGAGCTTCCGGGACGCCTCGCGCAGGGCCAAGATTTCGGCGTGGGCTGTCGCGTCATCGAGCATTTCGCGCAGGTTGTAGCCGCAGGCCACGACCTGCCCGTTGACCACCACCACGGCCCCCACCGGGATCTCGCCGAGGGCAAAAGCTTTCTCGGCCTCTTTCAGCGCCTCGCGCATGAAGCCCTCGTGTTTTTCCCGCTCCAGCCTGCCGATCATAAGGATTTCAGGTGCCCGAGGTCGGAGGTCAGAATAGTAATCTCAAGAATGGTTCTGGTGAACTGCCGCAAATCAAACCTCCGGCTTCGTCTTTTCACTTCCTGCAACAATCATAAGAATACCGGATGACTAATCCTCCGCATCGGCTGGGCCGATGCTTCCTCTGTTTCCGACCTCCAACTTCTGACCTTTAACTAGTTTTAGAATCCGGAATCGCTTTAGCGATTCCTTCGTCTGTTCAGACCTCTGACTTCTGGCCTCTGACTTCTTTATTGGTGCGCCCGGAGGGACTCGAACCCCCGGCACGCGGTTTAGGAAACCGCTGCTCTTTCCTCCTGAGCTACGGGCGCAATTCTGTCGTCGGTCGTCGGCAGCGGTTTTCCGGGATGATGCTGGCTAGGATTTATGGAACTAATAAAATTGGAATTCGCCTGGCGAATTCCTTCAAGTCCGACGTCTGACGTCCGACGACTGATATCTGTTTTGTGGCGCGCCCGAAGGGATTCGAACCCCTAACCTACAGATCCGTAGTCTGTTGCTCTATCCATTGAGCTACGGGCGCACAATTTAGATATGTGAGGCGGGAAGTCAGTCGTGGGTAGCCCTGGGAACTCTCCGGGGTTAACTACTCACCTCTGACCTCTCACATCGCACGTCTCATATGGCGGAGAGAGTGGGATTCGAACCCACGAGGCAGGTTTTGCCCGCCTACTCCCTTAGCAGGGGAGCGCCTTCGACCTGCTCGGCCATCTCTCCAAACTCGGTATACGGTCGCCGGACGCCGTCTTTAGGACGAACAACGCCGACAACCACCCTTAATCTTATCAAAAAACCGTTCCCCGCTCCACTTCCGCCACCGACGTCTAACAACTTACTTTTTAATCCTGGAATTCGCCCCCGGCGAATTCTTTCGAGTCCGACGTCTGACGCCCGACTTCTGACGTCTGAAATGGCGGAGGGGGTGGGATTCGAACCCACGGAACCGCGTCAGGGTTCAACGGTTTTCAAGACCGCCTCCTTAAACCGCTCGGACACCCCTCCGTATGACCGCGGCTCAAGCAAAATTTAATATACCACAGACGCTTAACCCATGTCAAGGATACCGTATGAGCAGCATTTGCCTGTCAGCGCTTGATTTTCTTGGCATTGAGCATTGAGCGTTGAGATGATTGAAGGGTTCGGCAGCGCCGAATCCCTTTCCTCGTTAATCTCAGTGCTCAGTGCTTAGCGCTCACAGCCGAGAATTGAGCCCCTCTACACGGGCTCAATTCTCGTTATGCCGCCCATGTACGGCCGCAGCGCCTCCGGTATCACTACCGATCCGTCGGCTTGCTGGTAATTCTCCAGGATAGCCGCCACCGTCCTCCCCACGGCGACGCCCGAACCGTTTAACGTATGCACAAACTCCGCCTTGGCGCGCGGCTCGGGCCGGTACCTGATATTGGCCCGGCGGGCCTGGAAGTCAGTGAAATTGGAGCATGAGGAGATTTCCTTGTAGCTCTGGTAGCTCGGGAGCCACACCTCCAGGTCGTAGGTCTTCGCCGCCGAGAACCCTATGTCGCCGGTGCAGAGGAGGATGATCCGGTAGGGCAGTTCGAGGAGTCTCAGCACCTCTTCGGCGTTGTGTACCAGTTTTTCGAGTTCCTCGTCCGAGTCTTCCGGGCGGCAGAGCTTGACCAGCTCGACCTTATTGAACTGGTGCTGCCGGATCAGGCCCCGCGTGTCGCGTCCGGCCGCCCCGGCCTCGGCCCGGAAGCAGGCGCTGTAGGCTACAAAGTAAGCCGGAAGCATTTCAGCGTCCAGGATTTCGTCGCGGTAGTAGTTGGTCACGGGGACCTCGGCCGTCGGGATGAGGTAGTAGTCCTGGCCCTCGACCTTGAACATGTCCTCGGCGAATTTGGGCAGCTGGCCCGTACCGACCATGCTGGCCCCGTTGACCAAAAACGGCGGAAAGAGCTCGGTATACCCGTGACGGTTAACGTGCAGGTCCACCATAAAGTTGATCAGGGCCCGCTCCAGCCGGGCGCCAATCCCGCGGTAAAAACTGAACCTGGCCCCGCTGACCTTGCCCCCGCGCACAAAATCGATGATCCCCAGTTGTTCCCCCAGGTCCCAGTGCGCCTCGGGCGTAAACGCGAAGTTGCGCGGCTCGCCCCAGCGGCGGATCTCGACATTGTCCTCTTCGCCCTTCCCGTAGGGAACCGACGGGTGAGGAATGTTGGGGATCTGGAGCATCAGAGACTGGATGTTTTCCTCCGCGCGGCGGACATCCTCGTCCAGTTCCTTGATCCGCTGGGAAACCTCGCGCATCTGGACGATCAAATCATCGGCGGGCTGACGGGCCTTCTTCAGCCGGGCGACTTCTTCGGAAACAGAGTTGCGCCGGTTCTTGAGCTGCTCGACGGTAAACAGTATCTGCCGCCATTCGTCGTCCAGGTCGAGGAGCTGGTCGAGGTTGAAATCCACGCCCCGCTTCCTCAGTGCTTCCCGGACCGCGTCAGGGTTTTTGCGCACGAACTTCAAATCAAGCATCGTATCACCCCGTAATAGCTGTGAGCATTGCGCATTGAGCATTGGGCTTTGGACCTTCTATGTCAATACCTAAATTTTAATAACCCTGATTAGGCCGCCCGTAAGGCGTGCCGCTCCTTGGCTGCCA
>NZ_JBQXEZ010000028.1:0-24626 GCF_052618305.1 Desulforudis sp. DRI-14
GTCGCTTGCGGGGATAAACCCAGACCCGAATAGCAAGGGCCGTTTTTCAGGGTAGAGTTTTTCAGGGTAGATATATACAATTCCAAAGCTCAATGCCTACAGCCAAAACCAGGGTATCAGGTTCAAATCCTTACTCTGGTTTTGGCTGTAGCAAAACATACAGTGGGTGTATGATTTCAGCCACGGCGCCGGTCCAGCAGTTTCAAGAGTTCCATAGCACTCTGTATGTTTTCATACACTTTCCTTTGTAGTGACGATTAATCAACTCCTTGTTGTAGCCGGACTTTAAGTTTGGCACGAAATTTGCGGCAATAAACGGTTAAAGAAAGCTGACAAACTAGGGGAGGGATGGATTAGTGAACCTGTATCTGGCTGTAGCGGGCATGCCGGTCAACCCTCTGATAATCCTTGGATTGGGGGGTATCGTGGGAATGATGTCGGGGCTCTTTGGGGTCGGGGGCGGCTTCCTGCTTACCCCGCTCCTGATGATGTTCGGCATTCCTCCCGCTGTGGCGGCCGCCTCGGACTCAAACCAGATTGTGGCGGCCTCCTGTTCAGGGGCCTTGGCCCACAAACGGCTAGGCAACGTTGACATAAAAATGGGGTTGATTTTCCTGAGCGGAGCCGTTGCCGGAGGAACGTTCGGTACCCAAATGGTCAAGGTGTTGCGTCTCTTGGGCAACTACGACGTCACGGTCAAGCTGGTATATGTCGTTCTGCTGGCTCTGGTAGGGGGATTTATGCTCTGGGAAAGCCTGAGGGCGTCGCGGGGCCTAAACCGGCATCCGACAAAGGCAGGCGCGGGTATCAAGTGCCTTATGTCCAGGCTCCCGCTGCAAACAGAATTCAGGGTCAGCGGCATTCGCGCCTCCATTGTGTTCGTCGTGGGCTTGGGTTTTCTTGTCGGTTTTCTCGCCGCTTTGCTGGGGGTCGGAGGGGGCTTTATTACGGTTCCGGCAATGATTTACCTTCTGGGAATGCCGACGCTTGTCGCCATCGGTACCGACTTGTTTCAAATTGTCTTTACGAGTATCAATGTTACTTTCCAGCAAGCCGTTATCAATCACAGCGTAGACGTCCTTCTCGCGGTACTCCTGTTCTGCGGATCGACTATTGGCGCCCAACTGGGGGCGAGGCTGTGTCGCTACTTTCGCCCCGAGCAGTTGCGAGTTCTTCTGGCGGTCATTGTTCTTCTGGTAATGGTCAAGCTGGCGATGGGATTGGTCACTGCTCCTGAGGAACTGATTACTCTATCCGGCGCCGGAGGTGGGCACTGATGCTGTTTCCTAAGCGCGTTCTGATTTTAACCATACTGTTGTTTTTTATGAGCCTGACCTTCAGCGCGGCTTCGGCCGGCGAAGAGCTTTCGTTTACAACCGATAGGCCTCGGGTTGAGGTGGGGGTTGATTTCAACGGCGCAGCGGTTAAGTTCGCCGGCCGGGCGCCGGAGGGGAGCCAGGTCTATGTCAAAGCAACGGGTCCGGTGAGGCCTGTCAATCTGTCAAAGCAGGGAAAGAAGAACTTTCTTTGGCTGACCGTGGAGTCGGTCGGTGTGGAAGGCATGCCCGCGTTCTTTAAGGTGTTGAGCAGCAACGGGTTTAATCATCTGCCGCCCGATGTCCGGGAAGCGACAGGCATCACGGGGACTTACGATTTGCTGATGAAGAACGCGCGGGTAGCCGTACGTAACGAGGAAGTCAAGCAAGAGCTTGTGGGGCGGGATGCTTCCGCATATCTAAACGCGCTGATCTCCGTTAACGAGCGCGAGGGCCTCTACGGCTACGTTGAGAAGGGCATCAAGGTGCATAACGGCGAGTTTGCGGGCACTCTGTACCTGCCGGCCAACGTCCCTTACGGGTGCATCAACCTTAAAGTTTACGCGGTTAAGGATGGCGTTATTGTTGCCCGGGATTCGGGGCGGATTGACATCGGCCCTGTTGGTCTGATCCGACTGGCCGACCAGGCTGCTGAGAAGTATTCACCGCTGTACGGCGCGGCTTCGATCGGGGTGGCTCTTGCGGCCGGATTTGCCGTTGCCCAGCTATTTAAGAAACTTAACGGCCTCCTGGGGAGGCAGGACAGTTTTACCGCAGGTCACTAAGAGAGTGGGTTCTGGCATAGGCGTCTGTAAGGTACGGCCATGCTTTGGAAGTTACCCTTAAGACCGCTCAGAAAGAGGTCCGAGGCAAGAGGTCAGAGGTCGGAACGGAAGCGATCGCTTCGCGATCGCAAGTCTATAATCCTTAGAAATCCGCTTTGCGGATTTCATCAGGTCAGATTTCTGACTTCCGGCATCCGACATCCTTTTTGCCAAGCGCAGTTTTTCAGCGGTCTCCTAACGGGTGGGAGATGGGAGGCACAACGATGGCAAGCGAGAAAAGGGCTGGGGATCTGGCACGCCCGCTGGCTGAAAGCGTTAAAGTCGGTATCGGAATGAGTCTCAAAGAGGTCGTTGAGGCCATGTATAAAGCAGGCAAACCCCAAAGAGCCTTAGTTGTTGATCCTCAAGGGCGCCCGATTGGCTTGCTGACCCTTCGCAGCCTTTTTGAAGCTCTTGAGCCGGGGTATTCCCGGGTGAGCGACTGGCCAATCCCGCTATTCTGGGAAGGGCTGTTCACTGAGAGGTGTGGAAAGTCGTCAGATATCGGTATCGAGGAGGTGGTAATCCCGATTAGAGCAGCAGCCGTACAGGCCGGGGACAGCCTGATGCAGGTCATCTATTCTTTCCGCCAAAGCAAGCTGAACTGTCTTGCGGTTTTCGACGGCCAGAACCTGGTGGGCCTGTTGGATGAACCGGCCGTGTTTGGTGAAATCGCCCGCGCGGTGACGGGCGATGGGCTGTGAGAAACGGCTCGGCCGTTTCTCATTGAAGTCCGAACTTCTGCATCCGGTACAGGAGTGTGGCGCGTGTTATTTTAAGTAGGGCGGCAGCCTTTGTCTGGTTGCCGTTACTTTTTTCGAGAGCCTTTATAATCAGTAGCTTTTCTACTTCTTCCAGCGAAATGCCCTCATCGGGAATCTCTAATTTGAGCGGCCCTGTTGATGTCTCCCGGCGCAGCAGTTCCTTTGGCAGATGCTCCGGGGCGATGGGCTCTCCCTGAGCCAGAATCAGGGCGCGTTCAATAACGTTCTGGAGTTCCCGGACGTTGCCCGGCCAGTGGTAATCCTCCAGCAATTGCATAGCCGCTTCGCTGATGACGCCGGAGACGTAAATGGACTTAAACCTCGTGACAAAATGCTGCGCCAGCAGGGGTATGTCAGTTTTCCGTTCGCGAAGCGGCGGCAGGTGAATCTGGACAACATTGAGCCGGTAGTACAAATCCTCTCTAAAGCGGCCCGTTTTCACAGCCTCCTCGAGGTTACGGTTGGTCGCGGCGATGATCCGCGTGTCGACCTTGAAGGTCTCGGTTCCCCCTATGCGTTCAAAAGTCTGATCCTGCAGAACGCGTAGCAGCTTGGCCTGCATGGAGGGCGACATTTCGCCGATCTCGTCAAGAAAAATAGTTCCTTTATGCGCCAGTTGAAACCGGCCGAGCCTCCTTGCGTTAGCGCCGGTGAAGGCCCCTCGCTCGTGGCCGAAAAGCTCGCTTTCGAGCAGTTGCTCGGGCAGGGCGGCGCAGTTGACGGCCACAAACGGACCGTCGGCGCGGTTGCTCCGCTGGTGGATGGCCACTGCCGCCACCTCCTTGCCGGTCCCGCTTTCACCGGTCAACAGGACGGTGGCGCCGGTGGGGGCTACGCGTTCA
The DNA here is from genome assembly GCF_052618305.1 of Desulforudis sp. DRI-14. The sequence goes on from NZ_JBQXEZ010000028.1 coordinate 3,747, forward strand.
ACCAGCAATCTGACCTGTTGAAACGCCGGGCTCTTGCCGATCATTTCGCCTCGGCTTTTGGTCAGCTCTGATCTGAGGAAGCTGACCTCGGTCAGGAGGCGGGAGACCTGGAGGGTTTTCTTTACCACAATCTTCAATTCATCCAGGTCAAACGGCTTGGTGATGTAATCCGAAGCCCCTGCTTTCATCGCCTCAATCGCCGTCTGAATAGTCCCGTGAGCCGTGATGATGATCACCGGCAGCTTGGGATAGCTTTCTTTAACGGCCTTAAGGACGTCGAGCCCGGACATGTCCGGTATCTTTAAATCGACGATCATCAAAGAAGCCCCGTGCTGATGCAGTTTGTCCAGCCCCTCACGCCCCGAAGTGGCTGTAGTGACGCGGTAACCTTCCTGCTGCATAGCTTTGGAAAGCGCCCAACACATATGCTCCTCGTCGTCAATGATCAGAATATTGGGAACCATCGCCGTGACCCTCCTTTGCAGGTGGCAGGATGACGTTAAAGGTGCTCCCCTGACCCGGAGAACTTTGCACTTCAATGTTGCCGCCGTGGAGGTCTATAATCTGGCGGCTGATAGCCAGCCCGAGCCCGCTGCCTCCTTCCTTGGTCGTAAAGAAGGGATCAAAGATGTGCGGGATATCTTCGGCCGGAATACCCGTGCCGTTGTCGTGGAAAGAGACGGCCACGCCCCGGGATGTCAGGCAGGTTACGATGTTGAGAATACCTCCCTGCGGCATGGCCTGGACAGCGTTCAGGATCAGGTTGACAAAGACCTGTTTCATTTTCTCGCCGTCCCCTTCAACGGGTGGGAGAGCGGGGTCAAAGGCCGTTTCCAGCTTGATGCCCCGCTGCCGCAGCAGGGGTTCGGTGAAGGTCAGCACTCCCTGCAGCAGGGTGTTCAGGTTTAACGGCTGTACGACATTCCTGCTGGGGCGGCCGAACTCCAGAAGCTCTGTAAGCACCTTGTTTTGGCGGTCTACCTGTTCCTTGATCACCCTTGCGTAGTCACTAAACTCGGGGCAATGCCGGTATTCTTTTTCCATCACCTGAATCGTCGCTTTGATGATGCCCGCGGGGTTGCGCAGTTCATGGGCCACGCCCGTTACCAGCCGTCCCAGGGCGGCCAGGTTTTCTGAACGGCGGAGTTGTTCCTCCAGCTTTTCTTTTTCGGCCAGGGCAAGGGCCATTTTGTTGATGGCCTTGGCAATCTCGCCCATTTCACCCGGGATCTCAGGAAGGTTATCATGAATGTTTTTTTCCAGCCGGTTGAGACCGTCCTTAACGAGGGAGACACGCCGGGAAAGATTGGTCACAAGCATGAGGGTGCCAACTGCGCCAAACAGGAAACCCAATAAGGTTAAATAGCGGGTAACCATTCTGAAGTTGCGGCTCTGCAGGAAAATAGGGTTGAGGCGCTCTTCGGCCCACGCAACGGCGACAAATCTATCTCCGTCAAAAATGGGTACCAGGTGCTCAAAAAACTGGTCATCCGGGCTGCCGGCAATGCGTGCCAGGGATTCGTGGCTTCCGACTACCGCAGCGATACCGGACTTTGCCTCCCGGAAAATGCGCTGTTCACGAAGCGCTTCTTCTTCGGGGTCCAGCTTGCGGTACTGATGCAGGAAACCCTGCACGAAGAGGTGGTCGGTTGACGGAACGTACAGTCCCAACCTGACTCCCGGGTTCTCGGAGGCCAGGGGGACGGCCACCTTATTAAAGGCATCTCTAAGCATTACCGTCTGTTCGCTGTCGGACAAGCCGCTTGTTTTGCCTTCAATATCTTTGCTGATGTTCGTGGAGAGAAAACGAACCATAGTGGCCAGGTGCTGCTCCTTGTTGACCAGCAGAATCTGGTCGGTCTTGCTGGCAAATACGATGTCGTAGAGCATCACCAGGACCGGTACGATCAGAATGGCCGCGATGATAACCGGGATTTGGAACCTTAGATTCCGCGGGAAGAAAGGCAGGTTCAAGCGTATCCCTCCGCCCCTGTCAGCTAACTAAATAGTATAGTAATCCACGGCGCCGGTCGGGGCAAGTTGACGCCGGGTCTTGTTCCACCTGGCCGTGAAAACGATAAGGGCCCTGGGTGAAGGGCCCTTATCCTGGACGGTTGCTTCGGGAAACCGTTGATCGGCTCGTTCAAGCGGTGCGCGACTGCTGGGCTAAAGCTTCCTCTGCCGCTACCAGCCTTCTCCCGGCCAGGACCAGGATCACGCCAACCATGCAGGCAACTCCAAGGGTCGCCAGGATGGTGGGCGTGGTCGGCAGTACGTACCACAGAAACATATACCCGGTAGAGAGGATGATTGACATTAGCATCAAGGGGAAGGCGACCTTCATAAACTCGATAAAGGTAATCACCAGTCCACGCTTTTCGGACATGCCGATGACCACGACGTTGGCCGAGGCCCCGATGATGGTGCCGTTGCCGCCCAGGCAGGCTCCGAGCGAGAGCGACCACCAGAGGAAGTCGACGTCATAGGCCGCCATGTTGCCGAGAGCCGCCATTTCCTTAATCAGCGGGATCATCGTGGCCACGAAGGGGATGTTGTCGACGAAGGCCGAAGCGATGGCCGAAATCCACAGGATCAGCATGCCTGTCGGGATGATGACGCCGCCGGTGGCCTCCAGCGCCAGCTCCGCCAGCATCCTGATCACGCCCACTTCTTCAAGGGCTCCGACCACCACAAAGAGACCGATGAAGAAGAAGATAACCGGCCACTCCACCTGGTGGAGGGGGTGTTCCGGTTCGGCCCTGGTTATCAGCAGCAGCAAGCTGGCGCCCGACAGGGCGATAACGCAAGACTCAAGGTGCAGCACCTGGTGCAGCAGGAAGCCGGCCACAACCAGCGTGATAACGATAAGACATTTCTTTAACAAGGCCATGTCCTTGAGCTCGTCATATTCGTTGAACTCGAAAATACGGCTGCGCACTTCCGCCGGAACCCGCAGGCTCTTACGGTAAATGAGCTGCAATATGAAGACGGTCATCACATGCACGAGCACCACGATGGGTGTCAGGTTAATCATAAAGTCCAGAAAGCCCAAGTGGGTGGCGCTCCCGATCATAATGTTCGGGGGATCGCCGATTAAGGTGGCTGTGCCGCCGATGTTGGAAGAAAGAATCTCGGCGATGATGAAGGGGAGGGGGTTGATCTCCAGCTTTTTAGCAATAGCGAAGGTTACCGGAACGACAAGCAACACCGTTGTCACGTTGTCGAGGAAAGCTGACAAAACAGCGGTGACGGCGGCCAGTGAAGCCATGATGGCCAGGGGCTGCCCTTTGGCCGCCTTGGCGGCTTTGATGGCCAGAAACTCGAAGACGCCGGTCTCTCTTGTTATCCCGACGATGATCATCATGCCGACCAGCAGGCCGATGGTGTTCCAGTCGATGGCATGCACGGCGCGTTCCGGCTCAAGGATGCCGACCAGGACGACCAGGGCGGCGCCGCAGAAGGCGGCAACGGCCCGGTGGACCTTTTCAGAAACGATTACGGCATAGGTTATCAAAAATACGGCTGTAGCGATAGTAACCTGGTGCTGTTCGATCATGATACGCCTCCTTTAACTATCTTGACTATTGACTAATTATGAGGTTGGATACCTCGTCAAAGATCTCCCTGCTCCGCAGGATGCCGATCACCTTTCCGTCCTCGATCACCGGCAGGGTTTGGATGCCATGAGAAGTCATCAGGTGCACCGCTTTGGTGATCGGATCCGCCGCATCGATGGTGATAAAACTGATCGGCCGCATTACCTCGCGGACTTTCTTGCAGGCCTCCTCCTTGCACTTCGCTTCCATGAACCCCCGCCAGAATACGGGCAGGGTCCACTTGTCGGTGACCAGAAATTCGGGCTGCAGCGCTTCGAGGACGGAGTGGAAACTGACGAAGCCCGCCGGCTGGCCGGTCTCATCCAGGACCAGCACATTCCGGTAGCCCGAACCGGCGGTGTTTTTCAGTAACGCCACGGCATCTTTTACAGTCTGTTCCAGCCGGACAGTCGGGCATTTTTCCAAAGGAATCATCAATTCCTTAGCCGTCCTTTCATATGGCACGGTGACATCCCCCGCTTCCGCTGAACTTATTGTTCGTAAGAGGGCATCTTGGCTGGCGACAGCACAATTAACGGACCAGCGCGGGTATGCCGAGCAAAGGCCAAATCGTAATAGCAAACAGTACCACCAACAGCAGACAGACGATGCTCATGGGGATGCCGGTAAGGAAGAATTCCCCGGTGGAAAACTGTTTTGACTGGTAAGCGATAGCGTTCGGCGCGGCTCCTACCAATAACATAAAGGGCAATGCGGCCATTGCCAGGGCACTATACAGGATGAGGTCGGAGTTGACGCCAAGGTAACCGGCGATGACAAAGGCGACTGGAAGGGTGATGGCGATGGCGGCAACGTTCATTATAAAGTTGGTCAGCATCAAAACAAGGAAGGAAATGGCGGCCACGAAGAACAGCCAGTGGGCATCCTTGAACATGGTCAGCCAGTTGACGGCCATCCACTGGGCGGCACCCGTCTGCCAGAGGGCGAAGCCAATGCTCATGGCGCCGCTAAAAAGCAGGACGATATTCCACGGTACGCGTTTCTCAAGGTCCTCCACCGTGAATAAGCCGGTAAGGAAGAACAAGATACCGGCAGTAAGCAAGGGTACTGCGCGGTTAAGCTCGGAAAGAGCGGGGATAAAGTTCTGAAGCGCAAGGATGGCCACGACGGCGACGGCCGACAAAGCCACAAAGATCTCTTGCTTGGAGATGGGGCCCAATGAACGGGACATCTCGGCGACACGATCTTTAAGTCCCGGTATCCTGGTCTTCTCCGGTCTGAAGAATACAAACGCGATAAGTGCCCAAATGATGAAGACCATTACCCAGCCGTATGGGGCCATTGCTTTAGTCAACTGGAGAAAGGTCAATTCGTTTCCGGTAAACTCCTTGTAAAAGCCTGCAGCTATAGGGTTACGTGCCGCCCCGAGCATAGTGCACATGCTGCCGGCCCCGGCGGCGTAAGCCATGCCGATAAAAAGGCCCTTGCCGAACTTCGTCGGACGTTCGTCTTCGCCGTACAGACTCATAATCACGAGCAGGATGGGAAACATCGTCGCCGCTACGGCGGTATGGGCCATGAGGTGGGTCAGTCCTGCAGTCACGATGAAGGTTCCCAGAAGAATCATCCTTGTGTTTTCCCCTACAACACCCAGCATTTTAAAGGCTAGGCGGCGGGTCAGACCGGCCTTGGTAAAGGCCAGACCGAGCAGCAAAGACCCGAAGATGAACATGACCGACGGGTCCATAAAGTCTCTGAAGGCGTCGCTGGCCGGGCGAATCAAGAACATCGCCTGGACAACGCCGATCATGATACTCGTTACCCCGATGGGGATGACTTCAAAAACCCACCAGATGCCGGCGAGGAGAAATAGGCCGATGGCCAATTGACCCTGGCGGCTCAAGGCGAACTCCTTCCCCTGCGGGTCGACAGCCGGCGCCAGCGGCGGCAGGAAGTAGAATAAAGCAAAAGCGCCAATGCCGAGGAAAATGAACAGAGTTTTTCGCCAGTCAATTGCTTGGTTGCTGGTTGTAGACATGCGATCACCTCTTCAAACTTCTTTAAGGTCAATATAGTCCGCGGGACGCTCTTTCGCCGGTCACCTCCTTCGATTTTCCATAGAGTAGTGACAATTAGCAACCCTTTACGGGGTTTATGACATATTACGCAAAGCCCGGCATGTCAAATTTCTTAAAATGTAATGACAACATTGTGAAAAGCATAACTTGCTGCGTCATTAAAAAACGCTTGTCAAGCTGTGTAGTTCCTGCAAAATGCCTATAGATAACCAAAAACTGTCATCGCGGTCGCATAAAACAAGGGTGGCATGATCCCTTCAGGATCACCCACCCCAGTTGATCCAAGTCCTTGAAACCCGGCCGGCCGGGCCAACGCGTTGACAATTCGGTTTTAGGTTTTTCGTCTTTTTAACTAATCAAAGTATACAGGAGGCTTTTCTATTCTGACAAGACGTTCAGTTTTTCCTTCAGCCGAATCCGCAAATCCGGTTCCAATTGGTCCTTAAGTTAAGCCGTTCTGCGTTTCTGTTTAGCTGACTCAGCTTCGACCAGTCTACGCCCGGCCCAAACCAGGACGACGGCAACTAAGATAGCGGTGCCCAAGGTCGCCAGGATGGTGGGTACGGTTGGAAGGACGTACCACAACAGGATGTAGGCCGTAGAAAGAACGATAGACATCAGCATCAGGGGGAACGCTATCCTCATAAAACCGACGAAGGTGATAGGAAGACCCCGCTTTTCGGCCATTCCGACGACTACGACGTTGGCCGAGGCTCCAATGATGGTCCCGTTGCCGCCGAGGCAGGCGCCCAACGACAAGCACCACCACAAGAATTGCAGGTCGTAGTTGGACATATGGGCGAGTTCACCCATGTCCTTGATCAGCGGAATCATCGTCGCCACAAAGGGGATATTGTCGACGAAGGCCGAGGCGATAGCCGAGATCCACAGAATAAGCATCCCTGTCGGGACCATTACGCCGCCGGTCACTTCCAGGCTGAACTTGGCCAGGGCTTCGATCACGCCGACTTCCTCAAGTGCTCCGACGACTACGAAAAGACCGATGAAGAAGAAGATCACCGGCCACTCTACCTGGCCCAGAGGATGCTCGGGTTCTGCCCGCGTAATCAGGAGCAGCAGGCTGGCGCCGGCGAGGGCGATAACGCTGGATTCAAGATGGAGCGCCTGATGCAGCAAAAAGCCCAGGATCACCACGCTGATCACAAACAGGCATTGCTTCAGCAGGGTTATATCCTTCAGTTCATCCCTTTCGTTAAACTCGAAAATTCTGTCCCTCACCTCCGCCGGAACGCGGAGTTGCTTCCTGTAAATGAGCTGAAGAACGAATACAGTGCAGACGTGGATCAGGATAATGGCCGGCGTAAGGTTGATGACAAAGTCCATGAACCCCAAACCGGTGGCGCTGCCGATCATAATGTTCGGCGGGTCGCCGATCAGGGTCGCGGTACCCCCGATGTTGGACGAGAGGATTTCGGCGATCAGGAAGGGAAGAGGGGTTATCTCCAGTTTACGGGCGATAGCGAAGGTTACAGGGACCACGAGCAGCACTGTGGTTACGTTGTCGAGAAAAGCGGACAGAACGGCGGTTACGGCGGCAAGGGAGGCCATAATCGCCAGGGGCTGCCCTTTGGCGGCTTTAGCCGCCTTAATGGCAAGGAACTCAAACACGCCGGTTTCTCTTGTGATACCGACGACAATCATCATCCCGACGAGCAGGCCGATGGTGTTCCAGTCAATGGCCTCCACCGCGTGTTCGGGGGTCAGGATGCCGGCTAGGATTACCAGGGCGGCACCGCAAAAGGCAGCCACTGCCCGGTGAATCTTCTCCGAAACGATAACGGCGTAAGTAACAAGAAAAACGGCAGTGGCGATAAATACCTGATATTGCTCAAGCATGGTCCTTTTTCACCCTACCTTGTTCTTCAGATTCGCTGGTAAAGAGATGGCCTATTTCATTAAAGACCTCGGTTAGTCTAACCAGGCCAAGGACGCGATCCCCTTCAACGACCGGGAGCGCCCCCACGTTATTGCTGACCATAGCGTGGACAGCCCTGGTCAAGGGGTCGCCGGCACGAACGGCCAGCACGTCTATCGGGTCCATGATTTCTTGGACCTTCCGCCTGGCTTCCTGCCGGCACTTGGCCGACAGGAAACCAGGCCAGAAAACGGGCAGGGACCAGTTGGGCGTAACCACGAAGTCCGGCTCCAGAGTCTGCAAGAGAGTTCGGGAACTTAGGATGCCGACCGGTTTACGGTCATCGTCCAATATCAGCACGCACTGGTGTCCTGCCTGCATCCCTCGCAGCAGGACGTTGACGGCCTCCTGGACGGTATCGTTCTGCATTACGGTCGGGCACTCATCCAGGGGAAGCATGACCTCTCTAACCGCTTTCTCTGACGGCATAAGATCCTCCCTCCGAGGATTGCTGCCTGTACCCCCTTAAAAGCTCGGCGTTAACCGCCAGTACTTCGTGCATGAACTCTTTCAACGCATCAGGAACGGGCTGCAGCCGCTCCACATCGGCCTCGGTTGCGATAATTCGGCCCGGCGGCACGTAGACATTGTCCGGCAGGTCCACGCCCATCACCATCGCCCCGTGTCCGACAAAACAGCCGTGGCCGATGGACGTTTTGAAAACGACGGCCCGGAAGCCGATGAAGCTCCCCGTGCCGATAAAGCAGGGCCCGTGCACGATCGCTCCGTGAGCGATGCTGCAGTTGGACCCGATCTCGATGGAGGTATTCATCAGGGCGTGCATGATCACCCCGTCCTGGACATTGGTGTTTTCGCCGATAATGATCGGATATCCTTCGTCAGCCCGGAGAACAGCGCCCGGACAGATGATCGCGCCCTTATTGACGGTAACGGCGCCGATCAGCACGGCTGCCTCGTCGACATAGGCTTCAGAGGATACCAGAGGCAGGGCCGGCTGATCCTGCCAGGCGGTAAGCGGACTCGTTCTTAACATTGACTACCCCCCCTTAGGTTTTGCTGACAACATTGGCAATTTCCATAAACACTTCGTTGATACGGATCATCCCGACCACCTTGCCGTTTTCTGTTACCGGCAGGGAACCGACGTCGTTGTTGACCATCATGTGGACAGCTTTTAAGAGCGGCGCGTCGGCATCGATGGTCAGGAGCTTGAGCGGGCGCATCACTTCGCTGACCGGGTGCTTGGCTTCCTGCTGGGAGCGCTGGGTGAAGTAGCCGTCCCAGGCCACATCGGGGAGATCGGTGTAGGGGATGGAGTGGCCGGGAACCTTGGAAGGATCGATGGCGAACTTGGGCTCGATGGCCTTGATCAGGTCCCGAAAAGTCAATAGACCTACGGGCTGCTGGTTCTCGTCGATGACCAGGACCGAGCGGTGTCCGGCATATTCACCTGATTCGAGCTGGGAAAAGGATTTGGTCAGGACTTCGATCGCTTCCTTGACGGTCGCGTTCGTTGGCACAGTGCTGTATTCCTCAATCGGGATCATTAAGTCGCGCACCTTATGTTCAGCAGGCATGCTCTTCCCTCCTTAATCATAGGTGGAGGCGTTCAGGAGCTGTGGAGCTCCTGAACGCCCTGTCGTTGACTATTTAAGCAGTCCGGGCATCCCCATGAGCGGCCAGATGATGAGCACCATTACCGCCAGGATGCCGATGCTGATAATGCTGGGGATGATTCCGTAGCTGAAGAACTCGCCGGTGGTGAACTGCTTTGACTGGTAGGCGATGGCGTTTGGAGCGGCGCCGATCAGGAGCATATACGGCACACCTGCCATCGCGACCGCGGCGAAAAGGATGACTTGAGGATTGATCCCCAGGTAGCTGGCGACGACAAGGGCGATCGGAAGGGTGATGGCGATCGCCGCCACGTTCATGATGAAGTTGGTCAGGACCATCACCAGGGCGGAGATGGCCAGGACGAAGACCAGCCAGTGGGCGTTGACGAAGAGCGCCAGGAAGCCGACGGCCATCCATTCGGCGGCGCCTGTCTTCCAGAGGCAGAAGCCGATGCTCATCGCGCCCGAGAAAAGCAGGATGATGTTCCAGGGAACCCTTTTCTCGAGGTCTTCGACATCGAAGAAGTTGAAGATAAAGAAAACCAGGCCGGCAAGCAGCAAGAGGACGCTGCGGTTGATCGGCTCGAGAGCCGGCACGAACTGCTGGATGACCAGCAAACCAAGAACTATGGCCGTAACGACGGCGACAAAGATCTCGTTCCTGGTGATGGGTCCCATCTGGGCGGCCATCTGGTTGACCTTGTCGCGCACACCCACAATGCGGGTTTTCTCCGGTCTGAAGAGGATGACGCACAGCAGCCAGACCATAACGACCATCGCAAAACCAATGGGGAACATGTACTTGGAAAAGGTCAGAAAGGAGATTTCCTGGCCGGTAAACTCTTGAAACAGACCGACCGCGGCAGGATTGCGCGCGCCGCCCATCATGGTCATGATGCTGCCGGCGCCGGCGGCCCAGGCCATGCCGATGAAGAGACCCTTCCCGAAACGGGTTGGCTTTTCTTCCTCGCCGTACAGGCTCAGGATGACCATCAGGATGGGGAACATCGCGGCGGCGACGGCGGTGTGAGCCATCATCCAGGTCATGACCATGGTGATCAGGAAGACGCCGCCCATGATGATCCGGGTATCCTCGCCCGCCACCTGGATCATCTTGAAGGCCACGCGCTTGGTCAGGCCCGACTTGGAGAAAGCCAGCCCGATGAAAAGCGCGCCCAGGATAAAGAGCACCGAGGGGTCCATAAAATCGTGGAAGGCGTCGGAAGCTTTGCGAATACCCCACAGCCCTTGAAAGACGCCGATGGTGATCGCGGTGACGCCGATGGGAATAACTTCAAAGACCCACCAGATGCCGGCCATCAGGAAGAGGCCGATGGCCCGCTGGCCTTCCTTCGGTAGCGCAAATTCCTTGCCTGTGGGGTCATGGACCGGGGCAAAGGGCGGGGCGAAGTAGAAAAGAAAGAACAGGGCCAGGCCGAGCAACAGGAAGAATGTTTTGCGCCAGTCAATTGATTTGCCGTTGAGAACCGGTGTCGTCATTCTAATCACCTCATGCGAATTGCTTAAACCAGGATTTTGTTAACCGCCGGATCGGGGTCCGGGGCTTTCAACCTGGTGCCAACGATGGCGCGTATCACGACGAATACTACGACTAGGAGGCTCGTACCCCACAGCAGGTACCCTCCCGGGGTAGTCAGCCCGAACTGTTTCAGGGCTAACGCCAACCCGGTTGTTATCAGCAGAATACATCCAGGTTTGCGAACGGTGAAGTTTGGAACTCTCCGCTCGAAGATCAACCCGATTTGTTCACCGATGGTGCTTCCGGCAACCAGCACCAGTACCGCCACGGCTTCCACCCGGCCGCCGAGTGCGAAGGTGAAGGTTCCCCATCCGGCCGCAAGCAGCATCGCCAGGGCTGCAGTGGCAGACGCTCGCTCCCTGGTCATGCCCAGGATCGTCATCGCCGGTATTAAGACAATGGCCCCGCTTGCTCCGGTGAACCCGGTAAGGATGCCGGCAAAAAGGCCGACGAACGGCAGCAGGCCGGCTGTTCGGGGAAGCCGTGGCAAGCCGTTCGGGCCGCGGTTTCTTGCCAGAGCGATCCCGGCTGCAATCAGCAGAACGATGTAGATCCAGCGGACCGGGGCGCCCGTAAGGTTCAGACCGGCCAGTGTCAGCAGGATTACCTTGCCGATACTGACCCCGGCCGCCGTTTGCAGGCCCAGTAGAATGCCCCGCCTGAAATCCGGGTTGGTCATCGTCCCTTGACGAAAGGTATCGACGATGGCCCGGGCAAACAGGTGCGCTGTTCCGGTGCCGACGGCATAACTCATTGGAAACCCGAAAATGTTCAAGGCGGGAACAACCGCCAGACAGCCCAGGTGTCCAAGGAAACGGATCAGGATGCCGATGCCGAGGGCGATGGCGAACAGCGCGATAACGTTTGTAAAGGTATCTGCCAGTGCCAGGTACATAAGAAAGACCCCCCTTACCGCCGGGATTCGGCAGGCCGGCGGTCAGCGTCCCGGGTAGCCAGCTTACGGGCGACGACTTCGGACAGGGCCCCAAAACCAGCGGCACAGCTCATGACCAGAGCCAGTACCGTGAGACTGTACGCAAGCGCACTCTGAGCGTAAGACTGGGCGATGTACACGGTTAACCATTCAAACATAGGAGATGCCTCCTTGGGTGGGACCGGGCTCCAAACCAACTTGAAAGTAGTGACGATTTCGAAAAATATCCTTGAAATAATTAACTGGTTATGGTATACTTCAACTACGTATGTGATGACAATTAGCGCCTTTGCAGGCGGGCGAGGCGCTTGACGGCCGCTCCCAGCGCGCAGATGTGGGCCTGCCCTGCGATAAAGGCTTCGGAATGCTGGTGGTCCGCATAAGGGTAAATGACCGGCATTTTCGTCAGGTCTTGTACTGTCTTGAGTTCGTTGGCTAATTCGGTGGCAGCGGTGTAAGCCTCAACGAGGTCAACGGCCGGCAGGTCTGCGCGATCGGTTTTTAAAACCTGCGTACGACGCAATGCCTTTTCCTTCTTGATCACCTCCTCACGGCGAGAGTATTGGAAAGTGCTTTTGCCCGGATCAAAGCGGTACTCTATAAGATCCTGGCACTCCAGCCTCTTGATTATTTCCTGCGCTTTTTCGAGGGCTGTTTTTTCGCGAACAATCCTCTTTTGTTTTACGGCTGCCTTGAGTTTGTCGAGTTCCCGGGCAGCCTGGCTGATTTTCTCTTCCAGTGCTTGATCGGAAGGGGTTTCGGGCGCCAGGTTATGACAGATGATATAGCGTTCCTGGTTATGCTGAACGCTCTTAATCCAGAGCTCATTATCAATAACATCGTTGCCGCTCCACGGATCAATTTCGGCCACGGGCACCTCGGCTAAACGATCTTGTGAAACAACCAGGATGTAACTGCGGTTGAGCAACGTAACAGACGGGTCTTCCGGATCCTGGATAACAATGATGATCGGGGTGCCGAAGTTTTGTTCCAGTTCTGCTGCAAGGGCGGCAGTATTCCCCGATAGGATACGGTAGCCCAGCGGAACGCCTAACGGATGGGCGATTATCGCTGCTTTTAACGGCTTTCGATAGGGCCGGACCTGATACGATGTCCCTGAAGTGGTAATGCCGCATTCGTGCCCGATAAACTCTCCGTTTATCGGAAGGCAGCACATGTAAGCCGGCGTTTCCAGGTATTTGTTCAGGGAATCCCGAACCTGCATTTCGATAGAGCGAACGATTGTAGACAGGTGACAGATGGCGCGGTAGTAATCAATACCATGCAAATCCTGCCCTTTTAACTGATCAATGCCTAAATCGTTGCAAGAGACGTTAATCGGCCTTGTTTCAGCGGGATTAATGATATATTGCAGGACCATGGCTTCAACCATCCAGGGGAAACTCGGATGGACCTTGCCCGTTTCAGCCTCGCGGCCGAGAAGGGGGTGAATGCCGAGTTCCCGCCACGCAGTCCGAAAGGGTTCGACCGGTTGAACCGCAGATCCCGGCGGTTTAGACTCAATATCCATCAAGTATTCCATTGCCGCTCCAGGGCTGTATATCTTGGTGAGCCCGTTGATCAGAGCCTGCACTTTTTCGGGAGCGAGTCGTTCAACGTTACCCAGGTTGGCGACGACGCGTTGTTTAACCTTGCCGCCTTCGCGGTAGGTTTCGATCAGTTTGAGATAGACGTATTCCTTGCCCTGCCTTTTAGTGGTGACCCTACGAAAGAACACTGGTCATCACCGTCCTGGTTGGATTGGCACGTCACCAACAAGTGCTTCCGACGCCTTGGTAGTGACAAAAATGTAACGCACAAAACTACGTGTTCGATTCATCAACTAGCTGAGCTTGCTTTCTATGAAATAGAGTTCCGACAATGACGTCAAGTGTAGTGACAAAGCTTGTGAACATTTGCACATTCTGGCTGACCTAACTTTAGCATAGCGCTCTAATGTCGTCAACAGTTTTGTCACTGATCGTTAAAGAATTTTGCCCTCCTTCCAACATGGAACGGAGGGCAAATTTGTCCTTACATTTATCGTGTCAGACCAAGTTTTTTGGCCGCTTCCTTGAGCCCGTCGCGGTAGTCGGGATGGGCGATAGCGATTAAGGCTTCGGCTCTTTGTCGAGCTGTTTTCCCTTTAAGTTTTGCCACTCCATACTCGGTGACAACATAATCAACATCATTACGTCCGATGCCCACGACAGCGCCTTGGCCGAGTTCAGGCACGATGGCCGATTGGTTTTTCCTGTTTCGTGAGCGCAGGACCAGAATGAACTTTCCTCCTTCAGACATAGCCGCTCCCCGGGCAAAATCGATATGGCCCCCGGTTCCGAGACGTTTCGGCCCGAAAGTCTCTACCACGGCCTGGCCCTGCAGGTCTACTTGTGAAGCGCTGTTGACAGCCACCATGCGGATATTGCGGGCGATAACGTTAGGATCATTGGTATATGAGACCTTATGCATTTCAATCATCGGATTGTCGTCGATAAAGCGGTAAAGCTTTTGGGAGCCGAGCGCCGACGTACAGATGATTTTCCCCTGGTGGATCGTCTTGCGACGGTTGGTCGCCGCCCCTGCTTCAACCAGGTCGACTACGGCGTCGGTGATGAATTCGCAGTGAATGCCAAGCCCCTTCTTGTTCAGCAGTCCGAGAGCCACAGCCTGAGGGATCGGTCCGATGCCCAGGGCAAGGGTGGAGCCGTCGTCTACAAGTTCAGCGACATACCCCGCAATTGTTTTTTCTGTGTCGGCCGGAGGGGGATAAAAGAATTCGCAGAGCGGGCTGTCGTCCTTTACGAGTACATCAGCCTGCGTTACGTGAATAAAGGTATCGCCATGGGTTCGGGGCATATTGGGGTTGACCACCAGGATGACCTTTTTGGCGTGTTGCGCGGCCGTGGTCGTGTAGTCTACCGAAACCCCGAAGCTGAAAAAGCCGTGTTTATCCATCCGGGAAACGGTGCCCATGAAGACATCGATACAAACGTTTTCAGCAAAAAACCGGGGGTACTCGTGAAAATAGCCGAACATGGCGGCAGCTCTGCCGGCCTGTACGCCCGGACGCGTAACATCGCTGGTCAGCCACGACACGTGGCGGAAGTGACGCTCCATTCCGGGCTTCAAGTACTCCGCCTCATGAAGGGGCAGCATTTGGTGAATCCGGACGTTACGCAGAGCTTGTCTGCGTTGGATCATGGCGTCAAGCAAAACAACCGGTTCGCCGCAGCCCAAGGGAACCACGACATTGGTTTCAGACTTAATGAGTTGAACAGCCTCCTCCGGCTGCCTCAGCTTCTCCCGGCATTGTCTTTCCAGCAGCTCTTTCTTGTCCGAGACAGGGCCGGCATTATACCAAACCATTCTATATCAGGCCTCCCCGACGGCCGAGACAAAATCATCCCTACTTTAATTATAATTGCTTGTGCAAGTAGTGACAAAAATATTGTCTTATTGTAAATGATCAGTTAGTATATTGCTAACAACCACACTTCCTGTTCCCGGATAGATAGAGATGACAAAATATCTGCCGATGTGTGAGGGGGTGCTAACAGGATCACTCCTCCATACGATCTGGGTTTTAACAACTATGTTCCGTCGTTCACAATCCTAGACCTGTACGGCGCTGTCTGAAACAGTAAGGAAATGTAGGCGCAGGAAACTAACATTGAAGCACCTTTTTAAATTCTTCACGATAAGGAGAGATAAGGTAGTTATGGAAATTTATCTTCCGGTAGCCGGCATGCCGGTTAACGTCTTCGTCATCGCCGGTCTTGGGGCGATGGTTGGAGTGCTTTCCGGTCTGTTTGGCGTGGGTGGAGGCTTCCTGCTCACCCCATTGCTGATGTTTGTAGGTATTCCCCCGGCTGTGGCGGCAGCGTCGGACACTAACCAGATCGTCGCAGCTTCGGCTTCCGGCGCTTTGGCGCACAAACGGCTGGGTAATGTGGATATGAAGTTGGGCGCTTTCTTTTTGATCGGCGGGATTTTCGGCGGCACGTTAGGTGCTCAGTTAGTCAAGGTTCTGCGCGGGATGGGCAACTACGATCTCACCATGAAACTGATCTACGTGGTAATGCTGACCCTTGTCGGCGGTTTTATGTTCATCGAAGGCCTTCAGGCGCTCAAGGGGAAGAAGGCCGCAAAGAAAGAGGGAGCCAAGCCCTCAGCTTTTAAACGTTTTGTTGCCAAACTTCCCTTGCAAACGGAATTCAAGGTTGCCGGGATCAGGACTTCAGCGCTGTTTGTTGTAGGCCTCGGTTTTATTGTCGGTACACTTGCCGCCCTGCTGGGTGTCGGCGGCGGGTTCATTACCATGCCGGCGATGATTTACCTGCTGGGGATGCCAACGATTGTAGCCATTGGGACGGACCTGTTTCAGATCGTCTTCACAACCATGAATGTCACCATCCAGCAGGCCATTACCAATCACTCGGTCGACATCGTGCTGGCTATTCTGCTTTTCTGCGGGTCGACGATCGGAGCCCAAATCGGAGCGAGGCTTTCCAGGAGATTCAAAGGAGAGCAGTTGCGTGTCTTGCTGGCTGTCATCGTGCTGGCGGTGATGGTTAAGATTGTTTTCGAGCTGGTAGCGACGCCTGGCGCGCTCATCCAGTTCAGCTCCGGAGGTGGCGGGCACTAATGAGGACGATGCTCAAGCCATTCGCCCTGGCCGCAGTTTTTGCGTTGGTGTTGGGCCTGGCGGCAGCGGGGTTTGCGGCTTCCGGCGCGGAGATAACACTGACACCGGACAGAATCGAGATCGGCACGGGCTTCAACGGCGGCGAAGTCAAGGTTACCGGCAAGGTGCCGGAGGGTAGCCAGGTCATTATTCAGGCGATTTCACCCGAAAAACGTGTTGCCCTAAGCAAAAAGGGCAAGGTTAGCGGCGTGTGGATGACGGTCGAAAAGACGCAGGTTTCCGGAATGCCGGCCATGTTTAAGGTTTACACTTCCGGTAAGATGGCTGACATTCCGACCGACGTGCAAAAGGAACTGGGTATCGACAGTGATTTCAGTGCTGTCAAGAGCCTGGCCGAGGTAACCGAGAAGCACGAAGAGAAGACGGTGACCCTGGACAAGGAAAGGGCGGAAGAGTTCGTCAACGGGCTGATTGCGCTGTACAGGGAAAGAAATCTCTATACTGTGGATGAGAATGCGGTCCAGGTTGCGGGGGGCCGGTTTGCGGCTACGTTGCAGATTCCTGCCGACATCCCGCGCGGTCAAACCAAGGTTCTGGTTTATGCAGTGGGGAGCGACGGGAGCGTAGTTGCTAGCTCTTCGGCTTTGTTAAACGTCGAGGCGGTCGGCCTCGTCCGTACCCTCGGCGATATGGCGGCTCATAACGCCGTAGCCTATGGTATCCTGGCCGTGGGTGTCGCGCTGGTGACGGGCATTCTCATTGCCCAGTTCTTCAAATGGCTGCAGAAGGCCGTCTTCAAGGAAGAACACGTGGAAGTAGGCCACTAGCCAGGGCGTTGAGTATCGCGGGTATCAGCTATTACGTTAAATGGAGCAAGAAGCGGGTATGATCATAAAGGCCGGCAAAAACCGGCCTTTATCATGCCTGGACAGGTAGAGTAACAAGTGTGAAATTCCCGTATAGGGATTCCCTTTTGGCATCTTATACCCAACACCTATACGTATCTTTTTCCAGCCCAGGGCGGCCACACTCAGGCCCGCTCTTCAGCCTGGATATAATACCCCGCAAAAAGAACGGCGATCAGCCCGTAAACCAGGTGCCCAAACAGGAACACCACGCTCGTAACCAGGTCGGGATGGAGCACCGCTGCCGGGATAAACGCTTGGGCAATCAAGCCGTAGACGAGAAGATAAACCGTCCCCCCAAATGCCAGCCCTTTGGCCCAGAGGTAATCGGCACCTGTCAAGCGCAACATGCCGACAGCGATAATGCCAAAAAGCGCAGAGACGATGAGATGGACGATAAAACCGAAGGTCAGGGCGGGAATCGTCCCGGTTGCCGCACCGGGTGGCAAAAACACATGCGCTGAAATATGGAGCGGGGTCGTTTTGGCGATACCTGTCAACCATAGACCCCAGGCAAGGACTAAGTAGACCAGGCCTCCCAAAATACCGGCGATCAGGCCGGTAACGATGCTGTCCCGCATATCCTGCCCCGCTTTCCAAAAATTATTGAAAATCAGCATTAGTATTTGCCTGTGAGTGTTGTTCTATGCAGTGCGGCTGCAGCACGGCGTTAACGGCGGTAGTTTTTGTAGACTTACCTCCCAAATGCATGAGATTTGAAGGTGCATTACTAAAGGTGTTAGGGTTTTGTCACATATTGGACATAATTTGTTGCTAGAATATCCGCGATAAACTATACTTCTAGTGGTAAAACCTTTCATCAGGAGGGGAGTCTGGTGAGCAGTAAAAAAGTCTTAATACTGGTAGCGCTGGTTGCCCTTCTCGCAGGCGCGTTGTTCAGCAGCGGCTTGGTTATCGGAGGCTGCGGCGACGGTGACAACCCCGCGCTGCCCCGGCCTTCAGCGATTGCCTCGCCGCAAATACCGGGCCTAAACAATAACTCCGTGGCCGATATCGTCAGCCAGGTCGGCTTGGCGGTCGTTAAAATCGACACCACTGTGATTTCCAGCAGCTATCCCCAGTGGGATCCCCTGTTTAATGACCCGTTTTTCCGTGAGTTTTTCGGGCGGTCGTTTGTACCGTCGCAACCGCGGGAGCGGCATGGCATGGGCTCGGGCTTCATTTTCTCCAAAGACGGTTACATCCTCACCAACGAACACGTCATCCAGGGCGCGAGCGCCATTAATGTAACGATAACCGGCTTCGACAAACCCATTCCCGCTCAGGTTATTGGTTCTGACCACGACCTCGACTTGGCCATTCTCAAGGTCAATGTCAAGAAGGACCTGCCTTATCTCAAGATCGGCGATTCGGATCGCGTTCGCGTGGGGGATCTGGTTATTGCCATCGGTAACCCTTACGGTTTGGACCACACCGTCACCATGGGCGTTGTCAGCGCCAAGGGCCGGCCGATAACCATTGAGGACCGTAGTTACGAAAACCTGCTGCAGACGGATGCCTCCATCAATCCCGGCAACAGCGGCGGTCCGCTTCTGAACCTGCAGGGCGAGGTCATCGGTATCAACACCGCCGTTAACGCCCAGGCTCAGGGTATCGGGTTTGCCATTCCGACCAGCACCATCCGGCCAGTGCTGGATGAGTTGCTGAGGACCGGCCAAATTAGCCACCCCTGGCTGGGTGTGCAGCTTGAAACCCTTACCCCGGAGATGGCCCAGTACGCCGGGTTGCAGAGTCCCGAGGGAGCCCTGATCCTCGCCGTCGTTCCCAACAGTCCTGCCGCCAAGGCCAGGCTCAGGCCGGGTGACATCATCCTCAAGATCAACGACAGGAAGATCAGCTCTCCCAATGACGTGGTTACAACTATTCGGGCCAGGAAAGTCGGCGAAAAGATTAAGGTGGTCTTACAGCGGGACGGCGAGAGTGTGACCCAGGAATTGGTACTGGAACGCAAACCCTAATTGGCTGTAAGCGTTAGGCGCCAGGCATTAGGATACCTAGACTGCAAGAGCCCGGTCCGGGGCTGTTGAAAAACTTCGCCTGGCTTTGTCACGCTCGCCGCCCAGTGCTCACGTACCAACAAGGATGTCAGATGCCGGAAGTCCGAGGTCGGACTCGATGCGATCAGGAGTGATCACTTTCCGGTCAGACTTCCGACCTCTGGTTTCAGACCTCTTTTTTCAGTACGCTCCGCGCTGGCCGGCTTCGCCTTCCGCGCCATGCTCGTTTTTGAACAGCCCCGATTTTTTCAACAGGCGGGTCCGGGGCTCCTTTTTACGGCCGTCAAACGGGTGGTCTTTGTTGGTGTCGTTACGTTATAATAATGAAGGTATGCCGCAATAAACATTCTTGTCATACAGGTGGATGATGAAACGCAAGACGTTACTGCTGGTACTGTCGCTCATACTGGCCGTTTCTTTAAACTCCCCGGCTTATGCCGCTTCTGAACCCCAGATCAATAGCGAGGCCGCTCTCCTGGTCGACATCCAGACAAACCAGATACTGTATGCCAAGAACCCCGATAAGCCCATGTATCCAGCCAGCACCACCAAGATTCTAACGGCCTTGATCGCCCTTGAAAAGGCCGATCTGTCCAAGGTGGTAACAGTCAGCAAGCGGGCAAGTGAGACTGACGGCTCCGCAGTCTGGCTGAAAGAAGGCGAAAGGATAACCGTTGAGGATCTCCTCTATGCCCTCCTGATCAATTCGGCCAACGACGCGGCGGTGGCCCTGGCCGAGGAAGTCAGTGGCTCGGTTGAGGAGTTTGTCAAGCTGATGAATGCCAAGGCGGCGTCCCTCGGGGCCACGCATTCGCACTTTACAACGCCGCACGGCCTGCCGGACGAGGATCACTTCACGACGGCGCGCGATCTGGCTGTGATCGCCCAGGCCGCCCTCAAGAACCCCCGTTTCCGGGAGATCGTCGCCACCCGCACCCACACCATCACCAGGGAAGACCCGGAAGCCTTGAAGCTGCTTATCAATACCAACAAGCTTCTCTGGCGCTACGATGGGTGTGAGGGCGTAAAAACAGGCTACACCTCGGAAGCAAAACAGTGCCTGGTAGCTTTGGCCCGGCGCGACGGGCGCGAAGTGCTCAGCGTGGTGCTGAAAAGCGAGGGGCAGGAACTCTGGGCGGATTCCACCAGACTCCTGGACTACGGCTTCACGGCTTTTAAGAGCGCCGAAATCGTGCAGCCGGACAGGGTGATCGCGGGCGTCCCCGTCGCACGCGGGGCTGAAAAACTGCAGCTCGAGACCGCAACGTCCTTCAGCTACGTCGTTCCGGTTGACGGTGGCCTGCCGCCGATCCAGTGGAAAATAGAGGTAAACGGCGATTTGGAAGCCCCCATCGCTGAAGGCGAAAAGGTCGGGAAACTGGCCCTCTACCTGGGGGAAAGGCAGATCGGCGAGGTTGACCTGGTGGCGGCCGCCGACGTTCCCCGCCAGCGCTCGCTCTGGCTCTTGTGGCTGCTGCTGGGCATCGGCACGCCTCTTCTGGCGTTTGAAGGCCTCAGGCGAGTCGCGCGGCGGCGCAGGTGGCAGTCCCGCAGGTTGCGATTCAGCGGGCGGCGTCCCCAGCTCGATTGACAGGTACCTGTTCAATAGTCAGCGCCCCATTCCCATTCCCCGTGCTCAATGCTCAGCGCTCTATCCGTTAAACTATCTCTAAAGCCTTGGTTTACA
>NZ_JBQXEZ010000029.1:0-24380 GCF_052618305.1 Desulforudis sp. DRI-14
GGCGGGGAGAGGCCGAGACCGAGTGGGGGCAGGCAAGGGCGAAAAAGGGAGAGGGGGAGCAGAGGAGGGGGGAGCAAGCCGGAAACCAGGGCGAGGGCCGGGAAAAAGGGGGGCGGCCGGAGGAAAAAGGGAGGCAGGGAAGGGCGGGAGGAAGAAAGGGGGAGGAAAGAGAGAGAGGAGGAAAAGAGAAGGAAGGAGAGGAGGGGAAAGAGGAGAGGGGGGGGAGAGGGAGAAGGAAGGAGAGGAAGGGGGAGAGGGAAAGGAAAAAGAGGAGAAGAAAGGAAAAAAGGAGGAGAAGGGGGGAAGGAAAAAAAAGAGAGGAAAAGAAAAAAGGAAGGAGGAGGGAAGAAGGAAGAGAAGGGGGAAAAAAAGAAAAGGGAGGAAAGGAAGGAAAGAAAAAGAGGAGAAGAAGAGGAGGGGGGAAAAGAACCTGTGCATTAAAAAGGGAGACCTTTAGGTCTCTCTTAGGATGTAAGCAGTAACTGTAGGACTCGAAGGCATTCCCGTATGGAAAATACCAGTTTCATTGTAGGGAATCGGCCGGTCGCCTAATAGTTTTAAGTATTTAGCAGTAGGTGTCGCAGAGGAATCGGCATTGCCGGTTCCTAAATTATTTGGTATTGATATCCTGATTCTCAATGTCCGATGCTCAATGCTTAAAGTGGTCGGGGGGTTGACATGGACCAATCCCGCGCGCCTATTTACGAAGCGCTGGTCGGGCACCGGCGGCGGCGGTACGCCGGCTTTCACGTGCCGGCGCACGCGGGGGGCCGCGGCGCGTCCCGCGCGCTGCGGCGGGAAGGCGGCTGCTTGCTGTCGCTGGATTTGACCGAGCTGCCGGGGCTGGACGACCTGTCCTGCCCGACGGGGCCGATCGCGCGGGCGCAGGAACTGGCGGCCGAACTGTACGGCGCCGACCGCACCTTTTTCCTGGTTAACGGTAGCACGGCGGGCATCCAGGCGATGTTTATGGCCTGCCTGAGGGCGGGCGACAAGGTCTTACTGCCGCGCCACGTCCACAGGTCGGCGGTGGCGGGATTGGTGCTGACGGGCGCCGATCCCGTCTATCTCCCCGCCGGGTTCGACGAGTGGGGGCTCCCCGTCCCGCCCGGCGAGGAAACGATCGCCGCCTGCCTTGAACGGCATCAGGACCTGCGGGCGGTGTTCCTCGTTCATCCCGCGTATTGCGGCCGTTCCGGCCTGACCAAAGGCGTTGTCGACCTTGTCCATTCCCGCGGGCTTCCACTGCTCGTGGACGAGGCGCACGGGGCGCTGCTCCCTTTTCACCCCGGCCTACCCCGCCCGTCGCTGGAACAGGGGGCCGACGCCTGCGCGATGAGCCTGCACAAGATGGGCGGGGCCCTGACGCAGGCCTCGATGCTCCACGTCCGGGACGGATTGGTTGACGAGGAAAGGCTGGCCCGGGCCGTCAGGCTCCTGCAGACATCCAGCCCGTCCTACCTTTTGCTGATGTCCCTCGACCTAGCCCGCCGCGAGCTGGCTGTCCGAGGAGCATCACTGGTTCGAAGGGCGGTCGGGGTGGGCGCGCGGTTGCGGGACGGCTTGCGCGCCATACCGGGGGTGGAGGTCCGGGAATCGCCCCCGGGCGGCTCCGACCCGTTGAAGGTCTTTTTCTCGCTGCGGGCGCGGGGCATGGACGGGTATTTGCTGTCGTCCGTCCTCGAGCGCCGGTACCGCGTCAACGTCGAGTTGGCCACGGCGGCCGGCGTCCTGGCCGTGGTGGGGCCGGGCACGGGGCTGCCGGAGGTGCGCGCCCTGTTGCGGGCCGTCCGTGAACTTGCGGGGAGGAAGTGGAAGGGGATAGCCTGTGACGTCCGCCCCCCGCTTCCGCCGCGCCGGATGACGCCCCGGGAGGCCTGGGCGGCGCCGTGGAAAACGGTCCGAGTTGAGAATGCCGTCGGCGAGGTGGCGGCCGAGACGCTCTGCGTCAGCCCGCCGGGAATTCCCCTACTGATTCAAGGTGAAGAGGTAACCCCGGAAATGGTAGAATACATGCTAGAGTTGCAAAAGCTGAAAAGGCCTTTCCCGGGAGACGAAGGAACGCTTTCGACCATCAAGGTCGTTGATGGGGGATAATTTGAAGGGCATATTCATTGTTTTTGAGGGGATCGACGGGACGGGGAAGTCGACCCAGCTCGGGCTCCTCGGCAAGGCGCTGCAGGAGAGGGGTTGCCCCGTGCTGATCACCCGCGAGCCCGGCGGAACCCGGCTGGGAGAGGCCATCCGGGGGCTTTTGCTCGACCCCGCTTACACCGAGATGGTCGAGCAGGCCGAGGCTTTCCTGTACGCCGCCGCGCGGGCCCAGTGCGTCCGCGAGGTCATCGTCCCGGCCCTGCAGAAGGGATACTATGTCCTGTGCGACCGTTACGCCGATTCCACCCTCGCTTACCAGGGGTTCGGCCGGGGACTGGACCTTGAGTTCCTGCGCCGGGTCAACGACCTGGCGACGGGAGGGGTCTACCCGGATCTTACGGTTGTTCTCGACCTCGACGTGGAACTGGCCGCAAGGCGCATGATCGGGGCGCGGGACCGGATGGAGTTGCAGCAAAAAGCTTTCTACTGCCGTGTCCGGCAGGGCTACCTGGAACTGGCGGCGCGGTGCCCGGAAGCCTACCAGGTCCTGGACGCGGCGGCCGACCCCGCGGAACTCGCGGCCGCGATCCTGGCCAGGGTGGAGGGTTTGCGGCCTTGAGGTTTTCGGACGTGCTGGGGCAGAGAGTCGTCAAGCGCTTGCTGCAGGCCTCCCTGTCCGGCGGGCGGGTGGCCCAGGCCTACCTTTTCTGGGGGATGCCGGGGGTGGGCAAGAGGACGCTGGCCCGGGCCTTCGTGCGCGCCCTGCTCTGCGAGAGCCCTGAACCCGAGGGCGCCTGCGGAAGATGCCGCGCCTGCCGCCTGGCCGCCGCCGGCAGCTACCCGGACTGGCACGTCCCCGGCACCGAAGGCCAGACCCTCGGCATTGCCGACGCCCGCGGCCTGCAGCAGGCCCTGCGCTATAAACCGTACGGCCGGCGCCATGTGGTGTCCCTGGAGAGGGCGGAGAGGCTGACCCTGGAGGCGGCCAACGCCCTGCTCAAAATCCTTGAGGAACCCGGCGGCCAGGTGGTGTTCATCCTTACCGCCGACCGCCTGGAAGCGATCCCGGCAACCGTTCGTTCCCGCTGCCTGCCTTTGCCCTGCCGCCCGCTCGACCGGGCGGAAATCCGAAAGGGCCTGGAGCGAGCGGGGGTTGACGGGCCGCGCGCCGCCGTCCTGGCCGCGCGCGCCGGGGGAAGCCTGGGACGGGCGCTCGAACTGGCCGCGGGGAACGGCGAGGACGCCGAGCCTTACAGGGCTATGGTTAGGTGGGCGGGGGAGATAGGCAAACTTAAGGTAACCAGGCTCCTGGAAATCGCCGAAGAGTTCGGGGGCCGGGAAACGGCCGACAAAAGGTTGGAGTTTCTGCTGCACTGGCTGCGGGACGTTTTGCTGTGGAAGGAGACGGCCAGCGAAGAGGCAATCGTTAACGTCCAGGACCTGGACGAGATCCGGCGCCAGAGCGCCCGCTTGACGAGCCTGGAACTGGCCGCGGCCGTCAGGGCGGTCGAAGAGGCCAGGCATCTGGTAGCGGCGAACGTCAACCCGCGGCTGGTAATCGATAACCTGTTGCTTAAACTGAATTCTTGCAGGTTTTAGTCAACTTAGTCCATAGAGCGAAGGGGTACTGATCATAAAGCATTGAGTATTCAGCGTTGAGCATTGGGATAGGGTAAGGATTTCAACCCACCACAGCTCAAAAGCCCGGTGCCCGATGCCTTTAGTATGAGTCGCCGTACCCAGCGCTTGGTCGGAGGAGGAAATACATGACTGGGAAAGTAGTAGGAGTCAGATTTAAGCCGGCAGGCAAGATATATTACTTCGACCCCGGGTACCTGGAACTTGCGCCGGGCGACGGGGTGATCGTCGAGACGGTCAGGGGCATCGAGTACGGCATCGTCGTGACGCGCGCCGAGGAGCGGCCGGTCGATGCCGAGCAGTCCCTGAAGCCGGTGATCCGCAAGGCCGACGCCGAGGACATGAAGCATCTCGCTTTGAATAAGGAGAAGGAGAAAGAAGCCGTTCAGATCTGCCAGGACAAGATCGCCGCCCACGGGCTGCCGATGAAGCTCGTCGACGTCGATTACACCTTCGACGGGAGCAAGATCATCTTCTACTTCACGGCCGAGGGCCGGATCGATTTCCGGGATCTCGTCCGTGACCTGGCCGCCGTGTTCCGTACGCGCATCGAGCTGAGGCAGATCGGCGTGCGCGACGAGGCCAAGATAATCGGTGGGCTGGGGTGCTGCGGCCGCGAGCTCTGCTGCGCCTCGTTCCTGCAGGAGTTCACGCCCGTTTCG
The DNA here is from genome assembly GCF_052618305.1 of Desulforudis sp. DRI-14. Next base: position 4,395 of record NZ_JBQXEZ010000029.1, read on the forward strand.
ATCAGGATGGCCAAGGATCAGAACCTCTCGCTGAACCCCGCCAAGATATCCGGCATCTGCGGGCGCCTGATGTGCTGCCTGAAATACGAAAACGAGGCTTACGAAGACGCCCGGGAAGGCTTCCCGGACAGCGGGACCAAGGTCGTTACGCCGCTGGGCGAGGGCAAGGTGACGGGGGTCAACATCTTCAAGAAGACGGTCAGCGTGGAACTGAAGGAGTCCAAGCATACCAAAGAGTTCCCGCTGCCTGAGATCCAGATAGTCGGGAAATGAACGATCAGCGGCCCGGAACGCTTTACCTGTGCGCGACCCCGATCGGCAACCTGGAGGACGTCACCTTGAGGGCGTTGCGCGTCCTCAAGGAAGTTGATCTCATCGCCGCCGAGGACACGCGGCAGACGCAAAAGCTGCTCCAGCGCTACGGCATCCGCACCCGCCTGATCAGCTATCACGCCCACAACCAGGATCGCAGGGCCGGCGAAATCTGGGCGGCCCTGGAAGCGAGAAAATCGGTGGCCGTCGTTTCCGACGCCGGTCTGCCGGGCATTTCCGACCCCGGGGCCCTGCTGGTCGCGGGGGCCGTGGAGCGGGGGATACCGCTGGTCGTGGTCCCGGGCGCCTCGGCCCCCGTTACCGCCCTGGTCGCCTCCGGGCTGCGGACCGACCGTTTCGTCTTTGAGGGTTTCCTGCCCCGCAAGGGCCGCAAGAAGCTTCTCGAAGAACTGGCCCTGGAGAGGCGCACGCTGGTTTTCTTCGAGTCGCCGAACCGCGTCCTTAAGACGCTGGAGGAACTGCGCGAGGTTTTCGGCGAGCGCCGGGCGGCCGTGGCCAGGGAGCTCACCAAGCTGCACGAGGAGGTTTTTCGCGGGACCTTGAGCGCCGCGCTCGAGCATTTTCGGGCCAACCCGCCGCGGGGGGAGTTCACCCTGGTGGTGGAGGGGAACACCGCTCTGGCTTCCGGGACGGTGCCCTCCAAGGCCGATGCGGCGGCCGAGGTGGAACGGCTGGTGGAGAACGGCGAGGAGCGCCGCGAGGCCATCAGGCTGGCGGCCCGCAGGCTGGGGATGCCCAAGCGCGAGGTTTACGCCCTGGTGGCCGCGAGGGAACGGTCCGGAAAGAATACCGAAACAAGCTGAAACAAAAAGAGAGGCTTTTGGGCCCCTCTTTTTGATGTTGTTGTCTTTAAAAAGCCTATGTACTAAATAGCCTGCACCTTAGCCTGGGCCTTCTCGGCCATCGCCAGGGCGCATTCGCGGCAGACCAGCTTGTTGCGGTAATACTGGACGTCGCCGGCGTTGCCGCAGAAGACACAGGCAGGCTCGTACTTCTTGAGGATGATCTTTTCGTTGTCCACGTAGATTTCCAGGGCGTCTTTCTCTTCGATTCCCAGCGTGCGCCGCAGTTCGATGGGAATCACCACCCGTCCAAGCTCGTCCACCTTACGCACAATACCTGTAGATTTCAACGCTTCCCCTCCCCAAAAAATAAAATGAGTCTTCGACAAAGTCCAACAAAATATTGCAAGTAAATGGTACCAAGCATTCCATTATAAGTCAATACCTTTTTTACATTTTCCTGGCATAACTTGACAGGTTTTTCAATTACCAGCGCAATCTCGGCACGCGTTCCGGGAAAGCTTGACAATAAAGAGCCAACTCAGGTAGAATTGTCGCGACACTTACAGAAGAAGGAAGGATTGGTTTTGGCCAAACCGACGTTCTACATCACGACACCCATCTACTACCCCAGCGATAACCTGCATATCGGCCACGCCTATACCACGGTGGCCGCCGACACGGTGGCGCGCTTCAAGCGGCTGACGGGATACGACGTTTGGTTCCTCACCGGTTCGGACGAACACGGCCAGAAGATCGAGCGGGCGGCCAAAAGCCACGGCGAAAGCCCCCGGGAGTACGTGGACCGGATCGTGGCGGGCTTTAAACACCTCTGGGAACGCCTCGGCATAGAGTACTCGGATTTCATCCGGACCACCGAAGAGCGCCACAAGAGGGTGGTCGCCGAGATTTTCACCCGGCTGTACGAGCAGGGCGACATCTACAAGGCGGCTTACGAAGGGTGGTACTGCACGCCCTGCGAAACTTTCTGGACCGAGCGCCAGTTGAAGGAAGGGAACTGCCCGGATTGCGGGCGGCCGGTGGAACTGACGCGGGAGGAGAGTTACTTTTTCCGCCAGTCCAAGTATGCCGACAGGCTCCTTGCGCACATCGAGGCCAACCCCGGGTTTATCCAGCCGCCCACCCGGCGCAACGAGGTCGTAAGCTTCATCAAACAGGGGCTGGAAGACCTTTGCGTGTCGAGGACAACCTTCGACTGGGGCATTCCGGTCCCCTTCGACAAACGGCACGTGATCTATGTGTGGGTTGACGCCCTGACCAATTACATCTCCGCCCTGGGGTACAACAGCGAAGACTCGAGCCTCTACGAGCGCTACTGGCCCGCCGACGTCCACCTGGTCGGGAAGGATATCATACGTTTCCACTGCATCATCTGGCCGATCCTCCTGATGGCGGCCGGCATTCCGCTGCCCAAGCGGGTGGTCGGGCACGGGTGGCTGCTCCTGGAAAGCGGGAAGATGTCCAAATCCAAGGGGAACGTCGTTGATCCCCACGTCTTGATCGACAAGTATGGGGTCGATGCGATAAGGTACTATCTCCTCCGCGAGTTGCCCTTTGGAGCCGACGGTTACTATTCCGAGGAAGCCCTGATCAACAGGATCAACATTGATCTGGCCAACGACCTGGGGAACCTCTTGAGTCGCCTCACCGCAATGATTACGAAATACCAAGGGGCTGTGGTCGAGGCTCCTTCGATAGGGGACCCGCTTGACAACGAACTGGTCGGCATCGCCCTGGAGGCCTCCGACGAAGTGGCCCGGCTGGTGGACGGCCTGGAGCTTTCGAACGCCCTGGCCGCGGCCTGGCGGCTGGTGTCGCGGGCCAACAAATACATCGAGGAGACCGCTCCCTGGAGCCTGGCCAAGGACCCCGCACAGAAAAAGCGGCTGAATACCGTAATGTACAACCTGGCCGAAGCCTACCGTTTCATTACGATCATGCTGACGCCGTTCATGCCCGGTTTTGCCGCCCGGGCCTGGCAGCAGCTCGGCCTCTCCGACCGCCCTGACCTGCAGACCTGGGAATCGCTGGCGTGGGGGAGGACGCCCGCGGGGACGAAGATCGCCCGCGGCGAGCCGCTCTTTCCGCGCATCGAGGTCGAGGCCGGATAGATGCTGGTCGACACGCACTGTCACCTGGACGACGCGTCCTTCGCCGGGGATCTTGATGAAGTAATCTCCCGTGCCCGCCAGGCGGGAGTGGCCGGGTTGGTCACCATCGGCAGTGACATGGCTTCGTCCCGCAAGGCGGTGGAGATCGCCGAGGCATACCCCGGCATCCGGGCGGCCGTCGGCGTCCACCCGCACGACGCCGCCAGAGCGGGAAAAGATTATCTGGACGAACTGCAGACCCTGGCGGCCCACCCCAAGATCGTGGCCATCGGGGAGATCGGGCTGGACTATCACTACGACCATTCGCCCCGCGACATCCAGCGGGAAGTCTTCCGGGCCCAGCTTTTGCTGGCGCGGGCGCTGGGCCTGCCCGTCGTCGTGCACTGTCGCGAGGCCGAGGAGGACACGCTGGCGATCCTGAAAGAGGCTCCCGGCCCCGGCGTCATGCATTGTTTTACGGGAAACTGGATCTGGGCTGAGGCTTTCTTGGGTCTCGGCTGTTACATTTCCATTTCCGGCGTGGTCACTTTCGCGAAAAGCGCCGACCTAAAGGATGTGGCCCGGAGGGTGCCAGCGGAGAGGCTCCTGCTGGAGACCGACGCGCCCTACCTGGCGCCCGTTCCCAGGCGCGGCCGGCGCAACGAGCCGGCCTTTCTGCCCTATACGGCGGCGATGGTGGCCGAGCTGCGCCGGACGACGGCGGAAAAGCTGGCGGCCCTGACGACGGCCAACGCCCTGCGCTTTTTCGGCATCAAGGAGGGGGAAATGTGACGCGTAAAGGGCTGGTATTTGTCTTCACCGGGGACGGCAAGGGCAAGACCACGGCCGCCCTCGGCCTGGGATTGCGGGCCTGGGGGCACGGCATGAGGGTGCTGTGCCTGCAGTTCATCAAGGGGGCCTTCCCGACGGGGGAAAGCGCGGCCTGCCGGAAGCTTGACGGCTTCGAGCTGCGCTCCCTGGGCCTGGGCCTGATCAGGGACAAGAGCCCCGGCGCCCTGGCGCCCCACCGCGAGGCGGCGCGCGAGGCCTTCCTGGAGGCCGAGAAGGCCGTCAAGTCCCCTGAATGGGACGTGGTCATCCTCGACGAGGTCTTCTGCGCCCTGCAACTGGGGCTGCTGTCAGAGGAAGACCTGCGGCGTTTAATTCGGGAAAGATTGTCGGAGCAGCACCTGGTGCTCACCGGGAGGGACGCTCCCCGAACGATATGCGACATGGCCGACCTGGTTACCGACATGAAATGTGTCAAGCATCCCTACGACCATGGGGTGGCTGCGCAGCCAGGCATTGAGTTCTGAGGCGTGAGCCGTGGCGATTACTGCCGGAGCCTGACGATAATTCCGTAAAGGAACGCCTTTTCTCCCGGCGAAGATAGTAACCGGGTGATAGGCATGACTTGGAATGAAATCCAATTTTATCCATACATAGCGCGCCCCTACGTCGCCGAAACCGTGGGCCCTTCCCGGCTGCCGCGGGTTCTGGCGGTATTGGGGCTGTTTGTTTTGTTGCTGGGGGTCGCCGCGGTCCTGTGGACCGATGTCCGGGTGACCGTGTCGGACGGCGGGGAAACCAGGATGGTCAGGACTTACTGCCGTTCGGTGGGGCAGCTCCTCGCGGCGCAAGGCATTACCCTCGGGGAGCGGGACGTCGTTGTTCCCGGCCCGGCGGCCCGCCTGGCTGAGGGAATGGAGATCAGGATCCTGCGCGCTAAACAGGTGAGGATCCTGGTCGACGGGACCGAGGTGAGGACGGTCAGCCGTGTCGAAACCGTGGGACAGGCGCTCGAGGCTTGCGGGGTCCGCCTGGGGGCTCAAGACATCGTTTATCCCTTGCCGGCGAGCAGGCTGCAAAAGGACACGGTCATCAAGGTCACCCGCGTCGAGGTCCGCACCGAGCGGACCGGCGTCCCCGTACCTTTTCGGGTGCGCCGCGTGACCAGCCCCCACCTTTTTGTGGGGCTTTCGCAGGTCGTCCGGGAAGGGGAGCCGGGCCTCGATCTGCAGGAGTGGAAGGTTACCTACCACGACGGGCGGGCCGTGGAACGCGAGCCCGGCCAGCGCGTTAGGGTCAAAGACCCGCGGGACAAGGTCGTGATGGTCGGAATGAAGGACGTCTCCCGCGGCGGCAGCGTCCCGCGTTACTCGGCGGTGATTACCATGCGGGCCACCGCCTACACGTATACAGGCTACAAGTGCGCCACCGGGGTCGACCCCGCCCCCGGCATCGTCGCCGTCGACCCGGCCGTGATCCCCCTGGGCACCGAGCTGTACGTCGAGGGTTACGGGTATGCGCGCGCCATGGACACGGGCGGCGTCATCAAGGGCAACCGGATCGATGTCTTTTTCACCACGCGCGAGGTGGCGCTGCAGTGGGGCGTCAGGGACGTTAACGTTTATGTTTTGGAGTAGGCATTGAATCATCATTGACAGGGCTCTTAGGCAGAATTAGGCTTGTACTAGGAAAAACCAAGCCCACTCTTTCATTGCTTGTAGATATAATGGCAAGGATATAATGGTAAGGAGATCGCGGTGCGGGAGCAGACGGCGGCAACCAGGGCCAGGGCGATCCTGGCGAGGCACAACCTTCACCCCAAGAAAGCGCTGGGGCAGAACTTCCTGCTCGCCCGCGGGGTAACGGAGAAGATCGTCGCCGCGGCGGGGATTGCTCCCGGGGACGTGGTTGTCGAGATCGGGCCGGGCCTGGGCGTCCTGACGCGGGCCCTGGCCGAGGCCGGGGCGCGGGTCCTGGCCGTGGAGCTGGACCGCACGCTGCTGCCCGTCCTGGAGGAAACCCTGCAGGGCCTGGCCGGTGTCGAACTGCTGCACGCCGACGCCCTGCAGCTCGATTACGCCGCCGTGCTGCGCGAGCGGCACCTGGCTCCCCCTTTCAAGGTCGTGGCCAACCTGCCCTACTACATCACCAGTCCCCTGATCGCCAAGTTCCTGGAAAACGAGCCCCGCCCCGCAGTGATGGTCCTGATGATGCAGAAAGAGGTCGCCGAGCGACTGGTCGCCGCCCCGGGGACGAAGGATTACGGCGCGCTGAGCGTTCTGGTCCAGTTCTATACGGAGCCGCGGGTGGTCTGCCGCGTTGCCCCGGGGAATTTCTTCCCCCCGCCGAAGGTCCATTCCGCGGTCGTCCGCCTGAACTTAAGAGATAGGCCGGTCGAGGTGGCCGACGCGGCTGCCTTCTTCCGCCTGGTCAGGGCGGCTTTCAGCCAAAGGCGGAAGATGCTTCCCAAGGCGCTGGAGGCGGCTGGGCTCGGTCTTGCGAAACAGCAGTGGGCGGCGCTGGCCGAAACGGCAGGCATCGATCCCGCCCGCCGCGGCGAAACACTCACCCTGGATGAGTTTGCCAGGCTGGCGGACGCCTGGGCTGAATTGCAGCACGGCGAGGAACTGCTATAATAGTAGTGTAAGGCTTGGGGAATCTTGTGAAGCGAGCGTGATAAGAGAGAGGGCCCAAACGTGGAGGATGGAGAAACGGCCTTCGACGAAGTTTTCAGCGTTTTTGAGGGAAGGTGCTTTTAAACATGTACCTAACCAGTCCCACCAAGGGAAGGCTTTCCTTTGAGGAGATGATGGACGAAATCCGCTCCTATATCGCCGGTCTGCCGAATTCGCAGTACAAGATCATCATCGGCTCGGATTCGCAGGTGATGAAGGGGCAGACCTGCTTCATCACGGCCGTCATCGTCCACCGTTTGAGCAAGGGCGCCCGCTATTTCTACCGCAAGCGCACGCACAGGAAGATCAAGAGCCTCCGGCAGAAGATTTTTTTTGAAACGGCGCTCAGCCTGGAACTGGGCGGGATCATCGCTAAGCACTGCGCCGAGGCCGGGCTGGACGAACACCAGGTGGAGATCCACATCGACGTTGGCAGCCATGGGGACACCAAGGACCTGATCCGCGAGGTCGTGGGCATGGTCACGGGCAGCGGGTTTAACGCCAAGATTAAGCCCGACGCCTACGGCGCCTCCTCGGTGGCCGACCGGCATACGAAATAGACGTAAGTCATAGGACATAGGACTTAGGATGTAGGGTGGTAGAATGTAGGATTTTGGAATAGAAGGCAGGATTTCAAGCGATCGCGGATGCGATCGCTTTCTAATTGCCTCGGACCTCTTTTTGAGCGGTCTTAAGGCTAACTTCCGAAGCATAGCCGTACCCTAGAGATGCCTATACCAAAACCAGTGTATTGGCTTTTTGCGGCACTCTCCTAGTGCTTTGTTTAGTAGTCAATGCCTTAAGCTTTATCAGGCAATGATGTGTTCCAAGATATCAAACCGGCGCTCTCTGTTGTATCCTTCATAGGTGCGGCCGCGCAGGCTGCGGGATCTTTCCTTTTGTTGCAGGACGCAGAAAGCCTCAATGTAGTCGCCGATAATCGTTTCGGCCAGCCGGGTGACGTGCCGCTCGCTCCTGTTGGGCGAGCCCAGGGCCTCGTGTGGGACGGCGGCGGCGACGCAGAAGTTCAGCCCGGCTTGGGCACCCATGACTACGGCAACGGGAGGAACGGCCAGTTCGCGCAGCGGAACGTTTTCCAGGAAGCGTTTGCTCAAGGCGTGCGGCCCGTGAGTCGGCGTTGCCGCCCCCAGGTGGTCGAGGCCCGCTGCTGCGTTGAGCAGCGTCCTTATCTTCATCAGATACAGGGCCAGAGGCGAAGCGGGGGTTTTTGAGCCGTCGGGCGGGTAGCAGTCGACCAGGGCGCAGTCGCAGCCCCGGTCCAGGATCGCTGCAGACAGTTCTTGCAGCGTATGCGCGCTGACGCCCTGCATATCGCCGTCGACAAACAGGACAGCCGCCGCGTTAAGCTCTTTGGCCAGTGACGCCCCTACGGCGCGGGGCACGTCGATTCCCAGCGGCTCTCTAAAGTATACCGGCAACACCCGGCCGTCTCTGCCGTGCTCCAGAACAATCGCCGCCGAGCCGTCGGTACAGCCGTTGATTACGGTGATGACGCGGTCCGCTCCCGCAGCCGTGACGGCGCGGATGACGTGACCGATGCTGCCTCTTTCGTTTCTGATGGGGATTACCGCGCAGAGCATGCGATTCCTCCTTGTTTGAAAAGACCCGCATGCCATGATAAGGAATTACGCTACCGGTTGTGCTTGGGCAAGTCACCCCGAACGTTCTCCCGGCATATTATGGAAAAAACGAGAAGGGGGCTTGCCGGCGTGGATATCGCAATAGGCGACATCGTTGGGCGGAAGTCTTACAACAAGGACATCTACTTTAAGGTTGTCGAACTGTTTGAGCGGGATAAAGTGCCTTACGCCATCCTCCGTGGGCTGGACATCCGGCTGGTGTCCGACGCGCCCGTGGATGACCTGGAGAAGATCAGCCCGGCGGAGGTCGCCGAGTACTGGCGTAAAGTCATGAAGTCGAGCGGCGAGCTTGTGAAGCGCTGTTTTGAGCGCCGTGAGAGTGAACAGATCAGGAGTTTAAATCGCACGGACGTACAGACTTTTGACGTTCCCGGAAGGGTCCTGCACATCGACGGGGACGGCGATTACCTCGACTTGTGCATAACCACCTATAAGCAGCTTGGCGTGCCCGCCGACGGTTACCACATTCCGGAGGAGAGGCAGCCGAAAGAGGTGGTGCTCCTGCTGCAAAAGCACCGGCCCGATTTGCTGGTATTGACGGGACATGACGCCCTGGCCAAGGGGGCGAGCAACTTCCGGGATATGAAGAACTACAGGAGCTCGGCTTACTTTGTCGAGGCGGTCCGGGCCGCCCGGCAGTGGGAAAAAAACCGCGACGACCTGGTCATTTTCGCGGGTGCCTGCCAGTCCTATTATGAAGCCATTCTCGAAGCCGGGGCGAATTTTGCCAGTTCACCGGAGCGCGTCCTAATCCACGCCTTCGACCCGGTCTTCATCGTGGAAAAAGTGGCCTATACACCCGTGTCCAAGGCCGTGGCGCTGAAAAGCGTGATCGAGTCGACAATCACCGGCTATCCCGGCATAGGGGGCCTCGACACGCAGGGCAAGTACCGCATGGGGGCGCCGAAGTCAGCGTATTGAATACTGTATGCCCATGCAATATACTTTTGGAAAACATTGCATGCATTAGGGTTTTACTGGGGGCGTTTCTTCTTTTTATGGCATATCATGCCACAGAAAGGAGGGTGCCTGGTGAATGGAGATGTTGCCCTGACCCTGATCGATGAAGTTCCCGTGATCGGCGCCCGTTACCTGGAAAAGGAGCGGGCGCTGGCGGAAGCCAAAAAGCTTGTCGCGCGAGTCTCCGCGAGGGTGCACGACGACAACCATACCGCCGTCCGCGTCAACTTTGTTTCCCAGGATGACGGGCGCTACACTTTGCAGGTGTTCAGCGGCGACGAGCCGGTGGCCGAGGTGGCGAACCTCGACGAACTGATGCTCCGCCGCTTTCGCAAGGCGTACAACGCCAGGAAGATGTTTATCCTGACCTGTTTCGTCGAGGGAATGGACGACGGCCCGCACAGTCTGGTGATCACCGACGGGTTGGGCGTGGTGATTTATAAACCGTTCGGCGCTTTGCTCTCTTAATTCTAAAGGATGTTCAACAGGGCCTCCCCGCAAGGAAGCCCTGTTTTTTTGCTCTGCGTAACTGCTGTCACGACGTTAGAAGCTGCAGTAAATAGAGCGGTTTCGGTCGTTCGGGTTCTTGATGTTTCGGCGGTTCGGGCTCTTCGAATTTTGGCCGTTGAGGCTGTTTGCGCAGGACGGCCCGGAAGCAATAGAGGTTGTACAGCCGCGAATAGACGGCGTCGGCCGGCTTCGTGAGAGACACGTCGCCCGCGAAGGCCAGACCCAGTTCCGCCGCCACCGACGTCAGCAGCCGCAAATCGACGGTCGGGTAGTCCAGGGTGAGGACGATGAGCCCGTCGTCCTTCAGCGTCCTTTGAAACTCCCGCAGCGAAAGGGATATGTCCCTGACCGGGAGGTGTTCGAGCACCGAAATGCAGTACACCTTGTCAAACTTTTTGTCTTCGTAGGGCAGGTCGGTGATGGAACAGCAGGCGTAGCGGACCTTGTTTAGATAGCGCCGGGCCAGGCCGTCCGGGTCGGGACAGCCGAAATCGCGGAAGGTTCGGGCGAGATGATCCTTGTCGTTCAGCATGTGGATCGCCGGGTCGAGGTCGCAGGCGTGCGCCTCCCGACAGACGTCGGCGAGGTGGAATTTGAACGGGTGCCCCAGGCCGCAGCCGGCGTCCAGGGCTACGTCCCCGCTCTCGCAGAACCGGCTGGCCCACTCGTACTCGTAAAACCTGCTCCACCATTCCCTGGGGATGTCGACGACGAGCTTCCTCGTTACGGGGTCGGATTGCACAAAAAAACGGGATGTCAACGTATCGGACATAATCTGCACCTCGAATTTACGGCCTCAAAAGGCCTCTCGCTGTTTGCCGGGCAATACGACGCCCGGGACCCGGCATTGTCTGGCCGGATGACGGCATCGAACCGGTTTTCGTAGGATCACGACGCCGCCCTCTAATCCTCGGTCCAGGCGACCAGGTTGGGCTTCGGGTCGAGGATGGAGAGGTACTGCTCCATTATCCCGTACCGTCCCTGGGGGTCGAGCTGCTTGTAGCGGTAATACTTGGCGAGGCGGTCGGCCGGTTTCATCCAGCCGAGGTGTTTCACCCGCAGGTCGCTAGCGGCGCCTTTAAGCTGCGTTATATTCCTGGGGAAACGGCCGCAGTGCTGGGGCGTTTCCTGCCACTCGTAGTTAAAACCGGGGACGTGCCGCACCATAAACGGCCGGTGGTAGCGGTGCGCTGTCCAGTACGCGTCCTCGCGGTAGCGTTGTTCGTCCCACATGTCGTAGAGGCGGAAAGAGTACACCTCTACGCCAGGGTTTGCGGCAAGTCCCCGGAGTTCCTGTACGGCACGGTCTTCGAAGATCTCGTCGGCGTCAAGGACGAGAATCCAGTCCGGGTCCGTGCCGACGGCTAGGTTCCATAGCTGCTTGCGCAGGACGATTTCGTTGCTGAAAGACGGTTCGCCGTTGCTGACCAGGGTCAGGAGAATGTGGCCCAGGGCTGTGCGGCATACTTCAACGGTGTTGTCGTCGCTGGCGTCGTCGAGGATGACGGCGCTGTCGACGTACCGGGCGGCGTGTTTGAGAACCCTTTCCAAGTACCGGCCGGCTTCGTTTCTGACCAGCATGGCGAGGGTGATCCTGCTTCCCCTTTTGGCCCGGCGGCCGGCGGCCTGGACTTTAACCTGTAGGGCCTCCTGCGATGCGGGTTGTGGCGCTGCTGAAAAGTGGCGGTTTTTATAAGCCTCAAGCCCGGCCAGTTCGGACTCCCGGTAGATGTGGTACGGCGGGTAGTAGGTATCGGCGTACAGTTCCAGGCCCAGCGCGGCGGCCCGGATGCAGAAATGGCGGTCTTCCCCGGTGAGGTCCAGGTTATAGATTTCTTTAAAAGAGACTCCCATCAAGATCGCTTTGCGGCTGATAAGGGTGCAGGCTCCGAGCCCGCCGACCTTGTAAGTGCCCGGTTGCTGCAGCATCTTCAGGAAGGCGCTTATTCTCCGCACCATCTCGTCGTTATCTAATACCTCGTCTCTCTGTGCCTCGTACAACCGGTAGTCGTGGGCTACCCAGACCTGGGGCAGGGGGGGCAGTTCAGGCTGCCACCTGGTCCAGAACACTTCCGAAACGATGTCTTTACCCAGCCCGGCTAAGTGGATCAAAGTCTTAGGGTGCAGCACAAGGTCGGAGTCGACGAGGAACAGGAAGTTAAAGCCTTCGTCTTTCGCCATGTCGATGAACCTGTCCTTGTAGGCGGCCACCTTCCAAACGAGGCTGTCCCGCCAGTGGTGGGTGTTCTCGTCGCACCGGTATTCTTCGGACGTTCCGCCCCGGAAGATTCGAACATTAGTTCTGCCTGCCGCGAAATTCCTAAGCAGATCGCTTTCCTCGTCGTTATCATCAACAAACACGAAGGCGAGATCCATTCCGGTGGTTTCGAGCTGTTCCAGGGACCACAGGAATTCTTTTAATACCGCCGGTTTCTGGCGCACCGGACTGGCAACCAGGACCTTCAACACATCATTAACCTCCTAGCTTGCAATTCCAGCATTGCCGAGGCCTGTTCGAGAAGTCCCTTGATGGGGTTGAACAGAGGGCAGGAGAGCCCGGCTTGAGCAGCCTCGGCGTGTACTTGCATTATGGCGGTGCCCACCAGCTGGTACTTATGGCAGGGCCCGGCCGTTGGGCCGCTGTCATACAACTGCTCCGCGATGCGGCGGGATGTTTCGCATGTCTTGGCCAACTGTCGGGGATCACCTGCGGCTGCGGATTCTACTACCGCGAGCAGCGCCGTTACGAGGGCCAGGTGCCTTTCCCCGCAATCAAGCAGTCCTTTCACCAAGCTTTCCTTTTGCCCCGGGGATATTAAGCGGGCGAGTTTCACCCACTCCGGCGAAACCTGTTCCCGTCCGATCATCTCAAGGATTTGCGTAAGGGGATAAATAACGTGCGGCGCCAGGCGGAGGGCTTGCAGGTAGTGATCCCGGGCAGTTTCGTACCGTTTCGCCATCCGGCATGCGTCTCCAAGGAGAGAGTGAATGCTATGGCTTGGAAGGACCTTGCTGCCTCCGGACAAAGCCAGGTTCAACGCGAGGGCGGCTTGGGCTCCATCACCGGCACGGAGAGCCGCCATCCCTCTTATCGCATTCAGATCGGGGTCATCAGGCAGCATCCGACCGGCTTTGTCCAAGAACGCATTAAGGCGGTCCATCTCACCTGACTGAAGAAAAGCTAATCCCAGAGAGGTCAAGACATTGTGGAAATACCCCTCTGTCCCGCGCATCAAGGTTAAGGCCTTCTCCAATTGCTCCGCTCCCTTGCTGATTTCGCCCTGCTGGAGGTATTCTGTACCCAAGCTGAACAGGAGAAAAGGATCGTTGGGCTTTGCCGCCAGCGCCTTCTCGATGACCGAGATATTACGGCGGTGTTTCTGCTTCAAACCGACTTGGTGTGCTAGGTACCCGAAGTGGTGAATGACCAGGTCGGAAAAAGCCAGCCCGCCGCCACGGTTGTGCTCCCGGATGCTGCCGGCAACCTGTTCGTGAATGGCTCCGGCAAAGCGGTACCAGGGTTTGTTTTTGAACAGCCGCACGACCCGGTCGGGGGCAACCATGGCCCCGTCGCCGACATAGCTTTGGATAAAGACATAATACCCCTCCACACCGGGCGCTTCGAGAAGAGGTTTTAGGATTTCCGGGTCGACCGGCTGCAGCACTTCGTCGGCGTCCAGAACCATGATCCAGTCGCCTGAGGCCCTGTCAAGGGCGTAGTTCCGGGCGGCTGAGAAGTCGTTTTCCCACTTAAAGTCGTAGACTTTGGCGCCAAACGCTAGCGCCAGCTCCCTGGTCCGGTCGGTTGAGCCCGTGTCGACGACGATCATTTCATTCACCAGGCTGCGGACACTGGTCAGGCAGGAGCCAATAGAGTGTTCTTCGTTCTTTACGATCATACAGAGGCTCAGTGAAGGCGAACTCACTTGTACAACCTCCTGGCCAGCCTGTGCTGTTTGTCAAGCGTCTGCCTCAAAGCCTCGGCTTTGCTTTTCAGGTAGTCTGTCAACGCAGTGCAGCCCTCAGCGGAAAGATCCGCCAAGAGCTTCATTGCCGCCTTTGCCAGGCGGGCGTAATCGACCTTCTCCCGGCGATCGCCCGGTGCGATAGGCGCGGCGCTGGAACGCAAACAGTCCTCCAGGATGTCCAGGACAAGCTTGATCACTGCCCGTTCACGGGGTTTCTCCGGACGCCCGCACCAGGTATGCCCGCTGCAGAGGGAGACCAGGTTCAAGAGCGCCCAGGCCTCGCTGCGCTGCTCTGGTTTGCGCCACAGTCTTAGTGCCTGTTTCCGGGCGGTCGGGGAGTCGTTCACAAGCAGCAGGGCGACAATTCGGTGAACGGCAACGGAGACGTCAAATATCCTGCAAGTGGCCTCGAATTCATTCACCAGGGAGAGAGCGTGTTCGGGTTCCCCGCCGTAGGTCGAGAAGCGAATAATTTGCGGTAGGTAGCGGCAGTCCCAGGACGATGGGCATTCTTTGAGGCACAGCAGGGCTATGTCCGGGCGGCCCGACGCAAAGAACAGCTCGGCGAGTGCAGCCGCTTGCTGAAACGTCCGGAGATACCCGGTCTTTCTGAAGTGTTGAAACACATCCGGCGGCGCGCTCCTGTAACGTTCGAGAAGAAAAAGGCTGTAAAGGGGGTAGATATAGTCCGGGTTTGCAGCCAGGGCTTGCTTATAATAATCACATGCCTCTTCTAATTGTCCAAGCTGCTCGGAACAGTAGCCAAGATGGTATAGCGCTAAGAAACCCTCCGTTCCTACGGTGTGGGTAAACAGGGGAGGGGGTGTGCCACAATTCAGGGCTTCCTTAAACCACCTGATAGCCACCGCGTACTCGCCTTTCAGTTCAAGCAGGACACCGCCTTCAAAGAAAAGATCGCTGTACGAGGGGTAACGGGAAGACTCCTCGAGGCAAATGCAGAGAGCCTCGTCGAGCTGCCCCAGGACCTTAAGGCAGTGAACCCGGTACAAGACTGCAGGTGCCCTGAACAGTACGTTGCTGTCGTCCAGCTCACGGCAAGTTCGCTGGAAGCATTCAAGGGCCCGCGCGGGTTTCTGCAAGCCGAGCCACTCCAGCCCGAGGTAGTACTGCAGGAAGGAATTGGCCGGGTCGGCTTCCACGGCCTGGAGCAGCAGGTTGAGGTTGCGGGCGCGCTTTTGGTTGCGCTCTTTTGCTGCTACCGGCCGGTGCCAGATAACCGGGGCGTCCGTAATCCCTACTACCCCTGGGCGATCAATCATTATTTGTTCGTGGATACGGCCACTGAAGCGGTAATCGGGTAGGTTGCGGAAGAGTCTTAGTACCAGTGACCGGCTGAAACAGGAGCCTGTCTCGTCGGCTTGGCTGAACAGCGGAAGGAAGAAGGCTTCGCACCCGTTATTGTTCTGAACGAGAGCGCGCAACTCCCCGGCGGCAACGTCCAATTCCTCGTCGGCATCAAGGGACAGGATCCATCCGCTGGAGGCCCTTTCAATCGCATAGTTCCGGGCGGTACTAAAATTTCCCGTCCACTGATACGTATAGAGTTTCTGGGTATAGTGCCGGGCGAGTTCTAACGTTCGGTCCCTGGAGCCGGTGTCAACAATGACGATTTCGTCAACCTCATCCTTGACACTGTTCAAACACCGTTCGAGATGGGCCTCTTCATCACGCACAATCATTACCAGGGCTATGGTGTTATCCATGTCTTTAGTTGTGCCTCCTCAAGAAGCGTCCGGAAGACGGGAACCTCGGGGTACCGGGTCCTTGCTTCTTCGAGAGTTCGCCGGCGCATTTCTTCGTAGAGCCTGATCAATTTAACATAATGTCGCGGCTCCCCTGGTTCCATCGCCAGCGTCTTATGATAAAGATCCGCAGCATCGGTGTATAGATTTTGTCTTTGCTTTATTTCTGCCAGCGTGGACAATATGCACACGTTTTCGGATTCAGTGTCCAGCCGAAGACTAAGGTAACGTTCGGCTTCTTCGAGGTAGTCATAACGATAAAAGAGTTCGCCTATCACCCCGGCGTTCTGGTTTAAGGACCCCTTATCGAGCCTTTCTAGAAGAGATGTGGCAAGCCCCACCTCTCCAAGGTCGAGGGCGCGCGCCACAATGTCCAGCAAAAGGTTCATCCCTTCGGTGCCGAGCGATACCGGCCTGGTCCGGCGGCGACCGGAGGAGTCTCTTAAGAGTTCGACAACTGCTCCCGTTTCAGCGGAAAGCCCCATGGCAAACAGTTCATCCGCTATTTGTCTTGACTTCCGGCGATTTCCGCGCAACCAGAAACAAAGCAGCCTGTTCAACGTTGCCAGTGGATACAGATGGTGCTGGGGGTCGAAATTGTTTAGTATACGCAACGCCTCAAGGTGGCGTTTTTCCTGAATGAGGCAGATTGCCTTCCAGAGCTCCGTTTCAGGCGATGCGGCCCCCGCATCGATGCCGCGCTCCAGGTATTTTAGGGCCAGTTTGTAGGCTGACAGCCCGAAGAGGATTTTCCCCATCAGGAGGTTGGCTTCCGGCGTGCAAAACTCGCAGAGCTGGTTAAGGCAGTTCTCCGCGTAGACCGGGTCTTTCTGCGGTTCCAGCAGGGCGGTGATGCGTTCCAGGGCCGGAACAAAGGAGGGGTTATCCCGCAGACTCAACACGTAAAAGCGCATGGCTTCTTCGGCATTGGCAAAGATTTCGGCCACCCGCCCAAGCTGATAGTAGCAGCGGAAACCCCGGAGTCCGCTGAACGGGGCGTAGTAGGACCGTTGTTCGGGGGTTGCCAGGGCCTTTTGGAAAAAGTCATAGGCCTGGGCGTATTTCTTCATTTCCATGGCGCACAGGCCACCGTAATAGTATAGGTCGGCGTAATCGGGAAACAGGCGCAGGCCAAGGTCCACGACTTCGAGTGATTTATGCGGCATTCCGGCAGCCTGGTAGCACAGAACGATGTAACGGAGCAGCTTTGGCAAGTAAATAGTCTGGGGGTCTATACCGTTGGCCGCCTTGACCAGCTCCGCTGCAGCCTCCGCGTAGCGCTCCGCTCGGTAGAGCTCCACCCCATAATGGTAGCGCAGCAGGCGGTTATCCGGGGCGGCGGCCAGCTCTTGCTGCAGGATGCTCAGGTTCCGGTTCTTTTTGTCTTTGGTTTCGATTTGCTGATGGAGATACCCGTAATGGATAATGACCAGATCTTCGGCGACCTGATACCGGGCGTTGCCGTTTCTCTCAAGAATAACGTCTACAATCTGCTCGTGAATGGCTCCCCGGAACCTGTAATCGGACCGGTTCCGGAACAGGCGAAATACCAGGTCCGGGCAGGATTCGATCCATCCTTCTTTACCAAGGTAGTTGATGATCCGTACAAAATACCCTTCGATATCATTGCTGGCGGTGATCCTGCGCAGAACATCCCGGCTTTCCCCGGCAAGTTCCTCGTCGGCGTCCAGAAAGAGAATCCAGTCTCCGGTGGCGTGTTCCAGTGAAGCATTGCGGGCGTCACTGAAATTCCCGTTCCACGTAAAGTGATATACAAGGGCGCCGTATTCCCTGGCTATGTCCACGGTGCTGTCGGTTGATCCGGTGTCCACGACGACAATTTCATCCACGGCGTCACCGACACTCCCGAGGCACCGTCGGATGTTTTGCTCTTCGTTTTTGACAATCATACACAGGCTGATCCTGTTTTGCATGGGCTAGGCATCCCCCCGGAAGATTCTTATGACAATATATGTAAAAGAATCAGTGTCGTTCCACCTTGCGATAACATATGATAAGGTGACCAGGTAATTATTGGTCATAAAACCAACAAAAGGGGGAAACACGGTGCCCAACTTCAAAATCTTTCAGGACAATGCCGACCAGGCACGCGTAAAAATCTTCGGGAGCCAGAACGTGGCTCTCAACACCGATTCCTCGGGGCGGGCAGTAGTCACGGCACCGGCCGAGGGGCTGGCCATTACCCCGCCCAGCGGCGGGCTGTCGATCACCCCGCCGACCGGGGGCCTGTCCATTACGCCTCCGACCAATGGTCTTACCGTTACCGCCCCGGCTGAGGGACTGTCGATCACCCCGCCCAGCGGCGGGCTGTCGATCACCCCGCCCAGCGGCGGGCTGTCGATCACTCCGCCGAGTAGCGGGCTGCTGATTACCAGTCCGGGCCTCGCTGTGGAGTCCACCTTGGCGACTACAGAAGTCCAGTCCACGGTGGCCAATTTCTCAAGTACCGCCGGCGCTCCGGATACGGCCTACAATATTATGGAATGGAAGACTTACACTTTCGGCGTAGTAAATAACTCGTTGGCCGCCAATGCCCAGGCGACGGTTAAACTGCAGATAAGCCCCGATGCGACCAACTGGATCGATCACGCCGGTCCCGTCACCCTGAATCAGGGGGCGGTTGATGCGGTGGTAGCGTCCATCTTCCTCAAGTACGCCCGGGTTTACTATGCGGCTGTCAACTCCAACAGTGCGGTAACCCTGAACATCTTCTTCCAGGCTCAAACCTAAGGCGAAGCGGGAGACCGGGGATCCACGGTCTCCCGCATCCGTTTGCCCAAGTCCGGGTCTGTTCAAGTATCCGCTGGTGGGAGGTTAGTACTATGAAGAGGCGTCTGGGGGCCAGGCGGGTCAGCGTCGAGGGTATCCATGTCCGGTCTTTTTCAGGGGATGCCCGGGCACAATCGAATATCATCGTACAGCCCCTTCAGGTAAGTTGCCGGGGCACCTACTATCCGATTGTGCCGTGCACGGTTCCCTGCTTTACAAGCAACGTGGAACGGGACCTGGTGACTTCGGACATTGAGAATTACAGCAATCCGGTGGACATTGCCCAAATCAAGACCTTTTCGCTGCTCGTCTTAAACCATGGCTCCAACCCAGTCGTAGTACAGCCGCAATTAAGCCCCGATAATATCGTATGGGATTCTTTTGAAGAACTCTCGTACGTCATTGGTGGCGGCGAAAGCCGTCTTCTCGTTCCCCAGTATTTTCTGCGGTTCGTCCGTGTAAAGTATCAGAACTACATTCTTGGAAGCAGTACGGTTATAACTGTCTGGTTTCAAGGACAGAGCTAGGCTCCGGAAAGAATCCGGTACGTGTGAGGATAAGTTAGGTCCGGAGCTGAAACTACGGGCGTGGGTTTTAATACGGGAAGCAGCCCAAATTTTTTGTAAACACAGATCGAAACCAGGTAACAAGTTGCGATGGTTACGAATACGCTGTACCAGAAGCTGGGATGTCAGAGAGGATTAGCCAATCAACCCTGCTTCTGACCCTGATCATCACTGAGAGAAAGGAGAGTAACTATATGGGTTGTCCCAAGTACACAGGAATGGGCGCCAGGGACGTATACGCGCAACAGGTGCCTCCCACATGTACTGACCCGACCGATTCCTGTTCGCTCTGTTGCGCCGTCTTCACCGATCCCGATTTGCGGGCGGCGTTCGGCTACCAGGAGGACACCGCCGTCTGCGAGTGTCACGACATCTGCGTCGAGGACGTCAGGCTGATCTGCGTCCACGAGGAGACGGTCTCACTGCAGTTGCCGGGTGTTGACGCCCTTGCCGCCAACTGCCGCGGGCGGCGGATCGTCACCAACGCTGCCGCCTTCACGTGCCTGGACGTTACCGTGACCTGCGCCGAGGAAAACCTCCTGCCCGACTGCTCCGGAGTGGAAAACGAGGTCGGCCTGCAGGTCGTGCTGGAGTCCACGACGACCACGCCGCCGATGATCTTTCTCATCAATACCACCGTCACCTTTGAATGCACGCAGTTCTTCACCTTCCCGGATGGCCAGTTGAGAAACTCGGGCAGCACCCCGTCGATCCAGGAAGAGCTGACGCTGATCGACGGTTCCTGCAAGACGATCATCATCGAAAGCTGCGAGGTCATTCCCGACCCCACCTGCCCGCGGGTGGAAGTCGGTCTCAAGGTTATCGACAAGCTGTGGAAGTTTGAGAACCTGCTGGTTTCCGCCATCCGGCCTTACCCCGAAAACATCACCGTCTGCACGGTCTTCGGAGGCAACCAGCTCATCGGTCCCTGCCCGCCCAGCCCGTGCCCGTAAAGCGGCAGTGCCGCCCAGCGATATGCAAGAGCAAGCCGGATCCGTCAATTATGGAAAAACCCCAGGTTTTCAAGGGATAGCACTCAAAGGGACAATAACTGAACCGAGGGCTAACCGGTACGGGG
>NZ_JBQXEZ010000030.1:0-24005 GCF_052618305.1 Desulforudis sp. DRI-14
GATCGTGGCGTACTGCTTCATCGTCGAGAACTTCGCCATCTTCGAGGAAGACCAGCCGGTGATGGATGCCCTCAACAAGCAGCGCGGTTACACGGAGGCGTTACACGCGTAGTTCCAGGACCTTGTTGCCAAAGGAGGCGGAAAGTTGATTTCCGCCTCCTTTTTTGTTAGTATGTAAACGGCTTCAGGCACCTTAAAACTTTGGCTATGCTGTGAAGGGAGATGAGTCAGTGCAGGACGAACCGCAATTCGCCCCCCCGAACATGATCCCTCTCTACAACGATCTCATCCTGCTGGAAGTCCCTCAGGAGACGGTGAACGTTGAGCCGCTGACCGAAGAGCAAAAGCAGATGTGGGAATCCGGCGTGCCGCTTGTGGCTGTCGCGCCGCCGAAGCTGGACAGCGACGCCGTCTTCGCCATGCTGGAAAAAGTCAAGGACATCCTCAAGAAGCACCAGCCCGAGCGCACGGCGGAGATAGAAAAGACGTGGGCGGCGCTGCCTGCCGGTCCCAAGGACCGCCAGATCTTCGTAAGCGGCCTCGTAGGCCGGGAAGGCAACGTGGTCGAGAACATGCTGAGGGGCGGCGAGGTTGCGGAGGATATCCTGGCTTTTCTTCTGAACCAGGCTCTCAAGCCCTTTGTCATGACTTACGCCGAAAAAGCTATGGCGGAAGTGAATGAAGACCTCTGGGGCAAAGGTTACTGTCCGGCGTGTGGTTCGCTGCCCAACTTCGCCCGGCTCTCGAAAGCTGTCGGCCGCCGCTCCCTTTACTGTTCGCTGTGCGAAACCGAGTGGCCCTACAAAAGGATCGGGTGCCCCTTCTGCGGTACTTCCGAGCCGGACAAGCTCCAGTACTTTACTGTCGATGACGACGGCCGTTACCGGGTGTACGTCTGCGAGAACTGTAGGGGTTACATCAAGACCATCGACGAGAGCAAGGCGGCGGAGAAGGAAAAGATTTACCTGTTCCTGGAGGATGTCAAGACGATCCACCTTGACGTCCTGGCGATGCGCGAAGGGTATGCCAACAAGGCTATAGGGGCCGTATAGGTGGTCGGTCGTCAGTCATCGTCAGGCAATTAAGAAGAGAAACGACGGGAAAGCAAAAAGCCACGGGCTCTTTAGCTCCGTGGCTTTTCCCATCAAATCAAACCTAGATGTTGTAGACGACGTTCGGATCGGGGATTTTGACGCCGTTGGCCTTTAGGACTTCAACGGCCTTGTCGACGTTCTCCACCTTGAGCAGGACCAGAGCTTTGCCTGACGAATTTGAGACAAACGCGTACAGGTATTCCACGTTAATCTGATTCCGGTCAAGCAGTTTGAGGACTTCCGCTAGTCCGCCCGGCCGGTCTTCGATCGCGACGGCGATGACCTCGGTCGTGCTGACGGTAAAGCCTGCTTCCTTCAGCACCTGGTAGGCCCGCGAGGGCTCGTTGACGATCAGCCGCAGAATACCGAAGTCCGAGGTGTCGGCGATCGAAAGGGCACGGATGTTGATCCCCGCTTCAGCCAGAATGCCGGTCACCGCGGCCAGTCGCCCGGACTTGTTTTCGAGGAAAACGGAAATCTGGTTCACCCACATTCTTGAATGTCCTCCTTTCACCACCTGCGTTATGGTTTGAGGCCTCAGTCTTTGTAAACATCCCGCCGGTCAACCACCCGCTTGGCTTTGCCTTGGCTTCTTTCAATGGTTTTGGGCTCAACCAGCTTGACCTTCACCGAGATGCCCAGCACGCTTTCGATGGCGGCCTTGAACTTCGTTTCCAGCTCTTCAAGCCGCCTGACCTCGTCGGCGAAGAACTTTTCCGAGACTTCGACCCAGATCTCCAGGTAGTCCAGCGGGCCCCTCCTGTCCACAACCAACAGGTAGTGCGGTTCGGCCTGGCCGATGTCGAGCAGGGCGCTTTCCACCTGGGAAGGAAAGACGTTGACGCCGCGGATGATGAGCATGTCGTCGGTCCGACCCATGATGCGTGACATCCGGACGTGCGTCCTGCCGCAGGGGCACGGCTCGTCATGCAGGACGGTGATGTCCCGCGTGCGATAACGGATAAGGGGAAACCCTTCCTTGGTCAGGGTGGTGATGACGAGCTCGCCCTTTTCCCCATAGGGCAGGGGCTCGCCGGTTTCAGGGTTGATAACCTCCGGCAGGAAGTGGTCGTCGAAGATGTGCAGCCCGTCCTTGTACGGGCATTCCATGGCCACCCCGGGTCCCATGATCTCGCTTAAACCATAAATGTCCATAGCGCTGATGTTTAGTTTTTGCTCGATTTCCTTGCGCAGCCCTTCGGACCACGGCTCCGCGCCGAAGATCCCCGCTCTTAGCCGCAGCCGGGCACGGTCGACGCCGAGCTCTTCGATGACCTCGGCGAGATGCAGCGCGTACGAAGGAGTACAGGCGACAGCAGTCACCCCGAAGTCATCCATCAGCATGACCTGCCTTTTAGTGTTGCCGACCGACATCGGGATGACCGTGGCCCCTAGTTTTTCGGCACCGTAATGGACGCCGAGCCCTCCGGTGAACAGCCCGTAGCCGTAGGCCACCTGGAGGACGTCGTCCCGGCGCAGTCCCGCGCAGACCAGCGAGCGGGCGCAGACCTCGGACCAGGTCTCGATGTCGCGGCGCGTGTAACCGACGACGGTCGGTTTGCCGGTCGTCCCCGAGGAAGCGTGCACGCGGACGATGTCTTTCAGCAACACCGCGAAAAGCCCGAAGGGATAGGTGTTGCGCAGGTCGGCCTTGGTAGTGAAGGGCAGCTTCGTTAAGTCGTCGAGCGACTTGATCTCGCCAGGGCGCAGGCCCTGCGCCCTGATGGAGCGCTGGTAAAAGGGCACGGTTTCGTACACCCGCCTGACAAGCTCCTGCAGGCGCGCCAACTGAAGCTTGCGCCTCTCCTCAACCGGCATGCACTCGCTTTCCTGGTTCCAGTAATGCACTTCTTCAAACCTCCTCATCGCTCTCAACTGTCTCCTCTTCTGCGGTCAATAACCCGCCTGGTCTTGCCCATCGTTCGTTCAAGAGACTTGTACTCGACGAGCTTGACGCGCGGGGTCAGGTTCAGAATAGCCTGCAAGCCGGCCTGGATCTTGGCCTCCAGGGCTTCCAGGTCGCGGTACTTGCCGGTGAAGTAATCGGCAGCCAGCTCGACCTGGACCTCGAACTCGTCAAGGTAGCCCTTCCGGTCGACAACGATCAGGTACTGCGGCCCGACGCCCTGAATCTCGCTCAAGACCTCCTCCACCTGGGACGGGAAGACGTTGACGCCGCGGATGATGAGCATATCGTCGGTCCGGCCACTGAC
Organism: Desulforudis sp. DRI-14; assembly: GCF_052618305.1. The sequence goes on from NZ_JBQXEZ010000030.1 coordinate 3,308, forward strand.
ACGTTTCATCCGGACGGTCGTCCGCCCGCACCGGCAGGTTGAGGGGTCTAGGCTGGTAATGTCACGCGTGCGGTACCTGATAAGCGGCAGCCCTTCTTTGGTCAGGGTGGTGATCACCAACTCCCCGGTTTCCCCCGGCGGCAGTTGCTCGCCGGTTTCCGGGTCGATGATTTCGGCGAGGAAGTGATCCTCGGAAATGTGCAGGCCGCACTGAAAAGGGCATTCACCCGCCACGCCCGGTCCGATCAATTCGCTCATGCCGTAGTTGTCCGTCGCCTTCATGCCCCAGCGCTGCTCCAGTTCCGCGCGCATGGCCTCCGACCATGGCTCGGCCCCGAACAGGCCCAGCCGCACGCCGAGCTGCCGCGGGTTAAGGCCCAGTTCTTCGATCTGCTCGGCCATGTAAAGCGCGTAGGAAGGCGTGCCTACCAGGGCGGTCGTGTGAAAGTCCTGCATCAGCCTGATCTGCCGCTGCGTGTTTCCGGCCGAGGCCGGGAGAACGGTGGCGCCGGCGCGTTCCAGCCCGTAGTGCAGGCCGAAGCCCCCGGTGAACATCCCGTAGCTGAAACAGATTTGCACGACGTCGCGCGCAGTGACCCCGGCCTGGGTGACGATACGGGCGACGAGGTCGGCCCAAGTCTTGAGGTCTTTTTTCGTGTACCCGACGACGGTCGGTTTGCCGGTCGTGCCCGAGGATGCGTGAATGCGGACGATGCGTTCCGGAGGGACGGCGAACAAACCGTAAGGATAGTTTTCCCTCAGATCGTCTTTCGTTGTAAACGGGAGCAACTGGAGGTCTTCGAGCGACTTGATGGAGGGCTTCAGGCCCCGCTCCTGAAACAGCTTGCGGTAGAAAGGAACCTTGTTGTAGACGCGTCTAACCACCGCCTTCAGCCGTTCCAACTGCAACCGCTGCATGTCCTCCCTGGCCAGGGTTTCCATCCGGTCCCAGATCAACAACATCACTCCAACGGCATATAACTGCTGTAACGCGGATGTAAAGAAGATGTCTTTGATACTTCGCAGGTGTTTCAGAAAATTCCTGCAAAGTGAGAGGTGAGAAGTATCTCTCACTTCTGTTCCGGGGCCAGGAGATATGCGAAGTCGCGCCTGCTCAGGTGTCCCGTAACACGAAGGCGTTTGAGGGCCAGCGGCCGCTCTTCATCCATTGTTACCCTGCCTTGGTCGCAGGTGAAGGACAGGGTGTAACCGGCCTCCGCTACCAAGGCTTCGACCGCCGGATTGTAGTCCCCGTAAGGGTAGCAGAAGTAGCGGACCTCGTGACCCAGCCCCTTTTCGAGGACGCGCTTCGCCTCGACAATTTCGTGGCGCGCCTGGTCGGTGCTGATTTGCGTCAGGTGAGGGTGGGTGAGCGTGTGGGAGCCGATGGTGATCCCCGCGCGCTCCATGGCGCGGATTTCCTCCCAGCTCATCATGGCGTTGGGCGGTTGTGATTCAGCATCAAAGAAATTGGTCTTCCCGATCGCCCCGGCTACAACGAAAACGGTGCCCTGCATGCCGAGCTCCTCAAGCACCGGCAGGGCATAGAGATAATTATCACGGTAACCGTCGTCGAAAGTGATCAGGATGGGTCGTGCCGGCAAAGGCGCGCCTTCGTAGAGCGCTCTTTCAAGGTCGCGCGGGGAGATGGCCGTGAAGCCCCGGCCGGCGAGGTAGTTCATCTGCCAGGCAAACTCGCGGGGGTGTACCCTCAACCCGTAGCCGCCGGCCTTTCGGTCGGGACTCACCTTATGGTACATCAGGACGGGGACTCCCTGATCCAAAGGCGCCGGCAGGGGTTCCAGCCACCACCAGACCCGGGCGACGGCCAGGCCGATGAACAGGGCCAGGAGCCCCAACAAGAGGGGAAACAGGACTTTGCGGCGCTCGGGAACAGGTATTCCCACCGCTGGGCGCATTGGCCGACCCTCCTTTGATATCGCCGGATGATTCGACACAAAACGGGGCATCTCCTACCCGGGCGGCCGGCAAAGAGGGTTAAAAACGTGATTTTTCACTGGCAGCGGCGGGGAAAGGAGCTAGGTCAGCCAAAAGGTCCGAAATAGATATTGTCATATTGGTCATGGGTACTGTACTATTTTAAATATTCCGTCTATTTGGCGGTGAGGGTGAGGAGGCCGTTAGCGTGCAGGATGTGGTGATTATCGGCGCCGGTCCGGCCGGGTTGGCCGCCGGCATTTATGCCGCCCGCGCCGGGCTGGTGACGCTCGTGCTCGAGCGGGCCGTTCCCGGAGGCAAGGTGCGGATCACCGAGCGGATAGATAACTACCCCGGATTTGCCTACGGCATTGACGGGCCGGAGTTGATTACCCAGATGAAGGCGCAAGCCGAACGATTTGGCGTCGCCATTCGCCGCCTGAACGTCGCCGGGGTGAAAAAAGCCCAGGACGCCGGCGGCTTTGCGCTCGTCACGCCCGAGGGGGAACTGTTGACCCGCACGGTGATCATTGCCACCGGAACCGGTCCCAGGCCCCTCGACGTGCCGGGGGAAGAGCGTTTGAACGGACGTGGCGTTTCCTATTGCGCGATCTGTGACGCGGAAGAATTTCTCGACAAAGAGATCGCGGTGGTCGGCGGTGGCGATTCGGCGATCAAGGAGGCCATGTACCTGGCACGGTTTGCGCGCAAAGTCAATGTCATCCACCGCCGCGCCGAACTTCGCGCCTCCCAGGTTCTCCAGGAACAGGCATTCGCCAACGAGCGGGTGTCCTTCATCTGGAATTCGGTGGTGGTCGAGGTGCGCGGCGAAGACTGGGTTGAGGCCATAGTCCTGAAGAACGTGGAAAACGGGACCCTGACCTCCCATCCCGTTGAGGGATTGGTTGTCTTTGCCGGCAATCTGCCTCATACCAAGATCCTGGAGGGACTCGTGGAACTGGATCGCATGGGGTTTATCAAAACCGACGAGCAGATGCGCACCAGCGTTCCCGGGATTTTCGCGGCGGGGGACGTCCGCAGCAAACCCTTGCGGGACATTGTAACGGCTGTCGCCGACGGGGCGACTGCGGCGCTGAGCGCCCAAAAATACATCATCCTGCAGAGGCAGACCAAAGCATCATAAAATCATATCCCGACTCTCACTACGACTTTCTAAGCTTGTCCAACAGCAAACAGCTAACGTCTAACAACGGCTGGCGGAGCCAGCTCTGCCGCTAAGTGGGTGATTTCCCCCGTTTAGCCTCGCCATCTAGCTGTTTACCGTTGTTTCATTTCCCTCCCTTTAGGCTCCTGTATATAATTCCTATAAGATATTTTTGAATTGTCTAAAAATTTGAGGGGGAGAGATCAGCAAGTGGTTGTCAGGAAAGAGACCACTATCGATACCCTGTTACACGAGAACCGTATCTTCCACCCGGACGAAAGCTTCACCGCCCAGGCCAACATTAAAGACCGTGAGATTTACAGCCGGGCCAGGGCCAATCCGGAAGCTTACTGGGCCGAGCAGGCGGAGCACCTAGACTGGTTCGAGCGATGGGACAAAGTGCTGGAGTGGAACCCACCGTTCGCCAAGTGGTTTGTCAACGGCAGGCTGAACGTCTGCCACAACTGCGTCGACCGGCACATCTACACCTGGCGCAAGAATAAGGCGGCGATTATTTTCGAAGGCGAACCGGGCGACAGCAGGGTTCTGACCTACTGGGACCTTTACCGGGAGGTCAACCGCTTTGCCGCGGTGCTCAAGCAGCTGGGCGTGGAGAAGGGCGACCGGGTGGCCATTTACCTGCCGATGATCCCGGAACTGGCCGTTGCCATGCTGGCCTGCGCGCGCATCGGCGCCCCCCACAGCATTGTTTTCGGCGGCTTCAGCGCCGAGTCGCTCAGAGACCGCATCGACGACGCCCAGGCCAAGCTGGTGATCACCGCTGACGGCGGTTGGCGCCGGGGCAAGATCGTCCAGTTGAAAAAGAACGTCGATACGGCCGTGGAGCAAACGCCGTCTGTAGAGAAGGTTCTGGTTATCAGGCGCACCGGGAACGAAATCAACATGCAGGACGGCAGGGACGTCTGGTTTGATGATGTTGTTAAGGACGCTCCGGAGACCTGTCCCTGCGAGGCTCTCGACAGCGAGCACATGCTGTTCATCCTTTACACCAGCGGTACGACCGGAAAGCCCAAGGGCGTCGTCCACACGACGGGCGGGTACCTTGTGGGCGCGTCGACGACGCACCGCATGGTCTTCGACATCAAGGACGAGGACGTATACTGGTGCACCGCCGATATCGGGTGGGTCACGGGCCACAGCTACGTGGTTTACGGGCCGCTCTGCAACGGGGCAACCACGGTGATTTATGAAGGTGCCCCCGACTGGCCGGATCAGGGCCGTTTCTGGGCGATCATCGAGAAATACGGCGTGAATATTTTCTACACCGCTCCTACGGCGATCCGGGCCTTTATGAAGTGGGGCGAGGAGTGGCCGGCCAAGTACGACCTGTCGTCCTTGCGGCTCCTGGGTTCGGTTGGAGAGCCGATCAACCCCGAGGCATGGATCTGGTATCACAAGTACATCGGCGGTGAAAAATGCCCCATCGTCGACACCTGGTGGCAGACCGAAACCGGGGCGATCATGATCAGCCCGTTGCCCGGCCTGACGCCTCTTAAACCAGGCTCGGCGACCATCCCCCTCCCGGGTATCGACGTCGATGTCGTAGACAAGAACGGAAACCCGGTAATGCTGGGGAAGGGCGGTTTCCTGGTCATCAAGAAGCCATGGCCATCGATGCTGCGGACGATCTACGGTGACGACCAGAGATACGTAGACACTTACTGGAGCAAGATACCGGGACAGTGTGTTTACTTCGCCGGTGACGGCGCCCGCCGGGACTATCACAACTATTACTGGATCCTCGGCCGGGTTGACGACGTCATCAACGTCGCCGGGCACCGGTTGAGCACGATGGAGATCGAAAGCGCGCTGGTGGATCATCCTTACGTCGCCGAATCGGCGGCGATTGGCAAGAGCCACGACCTTAAGGGCCAGGCCGTATCGGTCTTCGTCACGCTTAAAGCCCATGCCTGGCAGGAGGTCAAAGAAGGGAAGAAGACCGAAATCCAGAACGAGCTCAAGGCGCACGTCGTTAAGAAGATCGGGGCTATCGCCCGTCCGGACGACGTATTCTTCACCGCCGAGCTCCCCAAAACCAGGTCGGGCAAGATCATGCGCCGCCTGCTGCGCGACATAGCGGAAGGGCGCGCGCTCGGCGACACCAGCACGCTCGCCGACCCCGCCGTGGTTGCCGAGTTGAAGAAGAAATACGAGCACAAGGAATCTTAATAGCGCTGGGCTCTGAGCATTGAGAACTCTAAGGGTTTGGCTAAGGAGAATCCCTGGATGGCTGCCTAGAAGCTTAACCCTCTTAGTCGAATTCCCAATGCTCAATGCCCACAGTTGAGAATTGTCCTGGGTGAGAGAGAGGCCCAGGGAAAATTCCCCGGGATGCGCGGCGGTAGTGGTTGCCCCCGCGCTGTCTGAACCACAAAGGGCGGTCGTCCTGTGCGCAAGGACGTCCCCGAACTTTCGTGGTTTTCTTTTGACCTTATTCTAATCTGAATGCTGAGAGCCGAGTACGGCTGGTGCAGCCAGCCTGATAGGAGGTGGGTGAATGCTCGAGCCGGGAAAGGAAGGCCGGGTCGAAATCACGGTAACGCCGAATGATACGGCGTTAGCCTATGGAAGCGGGGAAGTCGACGTCCTCAGCACGCCGCGCATGGTGGCGCTTATGGAACAGGCTGCGGTGAACTGCGTCCGGGATGCTCTGCCTGAAGGGATGACATCCGTCGGGATCAGCCTCGATATCAAGCACCTCGCGGCCACGCCTCCGGGAATGAGAGCCGAGGCCACAGCCAGGCTGGTTGAGGTGAATGACCGGCGCCTGGTGTTTGAGGTCGAAGCCCGCGACGAGCGGGACCTTATCGGGAGGGGGCGCCATGAGCGCTTCATCGTCGATGCCCGCCGTTTCCTGGAGAAGGCCCGGGCAAAACGCGGGACACCGGGGAGTATATAAAAGTATACAGTATTAATGCAAAATTCGGCCGGCGGGTTGAAGGAAGCTTGGCGGAAAACGCAAATAGCTCGTTAACTGGAGAATGAAAGGGGTACCGAGAATGGCCTGGATGGCGGGGAACGTCCTGAGGAATGTTTTGTCTAGGCCGGCGACCCGGCCTTACCCGCAACAGCCGCGGGAGGTATATCCGGGGGTGCGGGGGAGGCTGGCTTTCATTCCCGAGAAATGCGAATTCTGCGGGGAATGCGAGAGGGTTTGCCCGTCGAACGCTATCGTGCTTGACACTATATGGGAGAAAAGCGGCGACCGCATCGAGACGGTCTGGGTCCGCATCTACAAACCGATGCTTTGTGTTTTCTGCAACAGGTGCGTGGAAGAGTGTGCTTACGCCGCTATCTTGTCGGAGGAAGGGCACCTGGCGCCGCGCTATGTCAAGGACGAAGAGTACGGTCGTGTCGACTGCTGGTAAGCGATAACAGTGTCCGATATCGGGAACGCCGGATAATACCGGCGTTTATATTTTTTTGTTTATAGTCGACAAGGAAAACGCCGTTGACGCAATGAATAATGAATATCAAGTAAATATGCCAAGGGATATCGCAGGATATCGCCGTGATTGGGTGGAAGAATATCTTCAGGCACTGGCCGGGGGTGGAATACTTGCGACCGCATCCGTTTCTCGATGAAGTACGCAGCTCTTTAGCGTCCCTGGGAATCAGCGGCGAGATCGAAGACTGCGAATTTTTGCCGCCGTTTATCCACCCGGTGCTGGTCCTGGAGTGTGCCTGGGGCGCCCAAGACAAAAAGGCTGTAGTTGACATGGCCGTAACGGCCGAACTCATTCACCGGGTATCCGTCTGGCACGGCAACGTTGAAGAACAGCTCGGGAAAGGGACGTCCAGGACGATCCTGACCGGCGACCTTGCCCTGGCGCACGCCTTCAGGCTTTTAGCCCGGCACTATCGTTACGGGGGGCTGCCCCTGATGGCGGGGGCGATCGCCGCCATCGCCGAGGGTTGCGTCAGCGAGCAGAAAGCAAGGTTCAACGCCAGCGAATCCGTGCAGAACTACATCGCCCGCCGCGGGAAAACAACCGCTTACCTTATGGCGGCCTGCTGCCGCCTTGGGGGGCAACTGGCGGAGCGGAGCCCGGCTGTTCTCAGCGGGCTTTGGAAAGCGGGGTACGCCCTGGGGCTCGGCCTGGCCTCGGCGGCCGACGTCAGCAGCTGGATGGTTGAGAACCTGATCAAGCAGGTTCACCCCTTGCTGCGCGGCTTCGTCGGCTTGCCGGAGATCTACCTCCTGGGCCAAGGACAGCAGGAGTTTGCCAGGATGCTGGCCAAGGGGTCTTTGCAGCCGCGGGACCTTCCCCTTATCTCCCAGGTTCTCCAACAGACCGGCGCGCTCGACAAAGCCAGGCGTTTTGCCGCTTATCATCTCGTCCAGGGCAAGGAGTTGCTCAAGGGCTTCTCGTCACCCGCCTTCCAGGAGTCGGAAACGCCGCTCCTCAAGGGTGTCAACGAAATGATCTGCGATTTGCACTAACCAAGCCTTAATCCCCTATGCCCAAATGCTCAGTAGTCGGTACTTGATGGGATTCGCTGCGCGAATCCCTGCTATCCCCGTGACTGATGACCGCTTACCAGCGACCAATGAATTCTGCGTTTTATTCTTTTCCCCCGACAGCCCTCCTCCTTAAGATTTGAACTTTCTTGTTCCCCGATCCCCCGGTTTCAAAAAGATGGACAACGCGCAAGGTTACCACTTTTTGCATAGGTTGGTGCAGCAGGCCATGCAAAACCGGTGGGAGGCGATTAATCTTGCGGTTACCGTCTTTTCAAGTACTGGAAATAAAGTCGTGGGCGTCGGAGACCATACCGTATGGCGTTAAAATGATCGGCGCCGAGCTTGAATGGAAAGAGACCAAGGGCAAGGGAATCAAGGTAGCGGTGCTGGATACCGGAAAACCCAACCATCCCGACTTGCGGATCGTCGACGCGGCCGATTTTAGCGGCACAGGTCTTGATGATTATGAAGGCCACAGCACCCACTGCTGCGGGGTCGTGGCGGCAAACGGCCGCATCAAAGGCGTCGCCCCGGAGGCCGACTTATATACGGCCAAGGTCCTGGGCAACGACGGTTCGGGCGCTCTGGAAAACGTAGTCCAGGGCATTTACTGGTGTGTCGAAAAGGGTGTCGACATCATCAATATGTCCCTGGGGTCGAACTTCGACGACCCCCAACTGCATAGGGCCGTAAAAGACGCTTACGATGCCGGTATCGTAGTTATCGCCGCGGCCGGCAACGAGGGCCCGGCCGGGGTTAACTACCCCGCCGCCTACAGGGAAGCAATTGCCGTGACCGCCGTCGACATCAATAAACACGCGCCCGACTTTTCGGCTGTGGGGCCGGAAACCGAGGTTGCCGCTGCGGGGGTGGAGATCTACTCCACCTATTTACACGGCGGCTACGCTAAACTTTCCGGGACAAGTATGGCCTGCCCCCATATCGCCGGAGCCGTGGCGATCCTTCAGGCCAAAGCGTTGATCCGGTTCGGGCGCAAATTGAGCCCTGAAGAGGTCAGGCTGGTCCTCAACGTCTATGCCGAAGACGTAGGCAAATTCGCCCGCGACCCGATTTACGGTTACGGGATCTTCAGCTTCGGCCGCATTTGGGGCCCGGACAGGTCTCTGCCGGAGATCGTCATCAACTGGAAGAACGGTGACTAGTTGTCTAACGTATATGGTTTGATGACGGGGGGAACAGCGGTCGGAAACGCTGTTCTCCCTTCTTTAGATCTGTTTTAGCCGGCGCAGGGCCTGGCAGGTATCGTGCAGAATCCTGGCGCCCGGGCCGGCTGCGCGCAGAAGGTCGCCGGCCAGGGAGTTCAATCCCTGGGCGTGGACCTTCGGGTCGGAAAGATAGAGAGCCGGAAGGCCTTTAACCACCATGCGGTGAAACCAGGGACGGGACAGAGACGCTGTTTCGGCTAAGGCGCGCTGCATAAAGAAAAGCAGCCTTTTTTGCCGGGTGTCGGGATCAGGATAGTAGGAGACGAAATTGAGGTCTCCGCCGAGCCGGTCTTCCTCCTGGTCGATGTAGTAATCCAGGAGGATGTGCAGACCGCAGATCCACGGGAAATAGGCCTTGAGGATCTTCTCGATTTCGTTGTCTTCCAGCCGGGGGTCGGCCGCTGCGGCAAAGAGGGCGAACATGGCCAGGGTGGAGCCGGTCGCCGCCGCAAATTCCCACCAGTACAGATCGGGGTAGAGCGGGCGGTGGCGTGCGAACCATTCTGAAAGCAAGGGTACCCGCAGTTCCGGTTCGGTATGCTTGAACACCTGGAGGTCGGAGTAAAGACCGGCGAGACGGGTGACCTCCGGTTGGACAAGGCTGTACGACGGGAGCAGGGCCACGATCGCACGGCACTCCTCCACCAGGGCGCGCAGGTACCCGCCATCGTCGCTCAAAGGATAATCGGCATAAAAGTCGGGGATCTCCTGTTCGGGGTTGACGGCGCAGGTCATGGCCCGGTGCAGGGTCCGGAAGGCCCGGGCATCCAAGCACCCCGCACGGTCGCAGAGGTTGTCGAGGTAGTCGCTGATGGTCTGTAAGGCGACAATAAGGCGCAGCACGCCGCGCCGGTAGCGCCCCGCGTTCAGGGCAAAAACGCTGCCCCCCTGGCAGTGAAAGCGTTTGTGCCGCATGCTCAGTTCGGCCTGCTTGGCTAATTCGCGCTCTTTGCAGTGAACGAGGACGGTCCGCCAGCGCCTGAGCTGGCCGTTAACGTCCGGCAGGACCACGGCGATCAGGCGGCCGAGGGTTGTAATTTGGCGCGGCAGGTGGCCGGTAAAACGTACGGTCATGTAACCTCCGTGTCGATAAAGAATCCGAACCGGTAATTCTCCCTGCGTTTTTTAGTGTTTGTACCGTGCGTCGCGGTGATGCGCTTGCCCGGCTAAGACCGGGGTACTCAGGGAAAGATAAAGGCCAGAAATGTCGAGGAGGGCGGCAATGTTCCATGAACTTGCGGCTATCGGGCCGGCGCTTTCCGCGATAGCCACAACCACCCTGGCGCTGTTCACCTTTTTTACAGTCCGCGCGTCGCGGGCCATGGCCCGGGAGATGTTGGAAAGCCGCCTGGCCCAGTTTCGCCCCCTGTTGTATCCGGTGCTCAAAAACGACAGCGGGAAGGCGGCGGTCAATCTGCGCAACGTGGGACCAGGCCCGGCGATGGACATCGATATTGTCCTTACCGGTAATTTTGACCAAATGTTCCATATTCCCTTCCTGGCAGCCGGAGAAAAAATAGATTTGCCGCTGCCGGGCCTGGAGTTCAAAGAGGGGGGCCGGGTCAAGCTCCGGATCAGCTATAAGGACATCTTTACAAACCAGGTTTGCGTTAGGACGTGGTACAATTTAACCCCGGTGGATAACGATTATATTATTCCCTACGAAACGAAAATGGACGGGGGGGCTGTTTACGTGCGCGGGTTCTTCAGCCGCCTCAAGAAAAACGGGACGGCTTTGGGAAAATGATGGCGCCGGCAGATACAGTCAACAAATTCAGGTGTAAGAAAAGGAATCTCTCTCAGGTTGCCTAATCATGGCATCAAATCCACGACGGGAGGTAGACAGGCAGTGAAAGATATAAAAGGGACGAAGACCGAAGCCAACCTCAAGGAAGCCTTCGCCGGCGAATCCCAAGCCCGCAACAAGTACACCTACTGGGCCAAGGTCGCCAAGCAGGAAGGTTACGAGCAGATTGCCGCCATCTTTCTGGAGACGGCGGAGCATGAGCGCGCTCACGCCAAAACGCTTTTCAAGTATCTGGGCGGCATCAAGGATACCGTGAGCAACCTTGAAGCCGCCGTTGGCGGCGAGCACTACGAATGGACGGACATGTACAAAAGGTTTGCCGCCGAGGCCCGCGCCGAGGGCTTCGACGAGATTGCCGGCGTTTTCGAAAGCATAGCCCGTTCAGAGGCCTTTCACGAAAAGCGTTATCAGGCCCTCCTGGAAAGCATTAAAAAAGACCGTGTCTTCAAGAGCGACCGGGAGATCGAGTGGAAATGCCGGAACTGCGGTTATATCCATAAGGGAAGCGAAGCCCCCGACGCCTGCCCCGCCTGCGCGCATCCGAAAGCCTACTTCGAAAGACTCTGCGAAGATTACTAGCACTGAGCATTGAGCACTGTGAATAGCGCTGGGCACTGGGATCCAGTCGGGATTAGGTTTTCACCGCCACAACCCAAATAATGGAATTCCCGAACGGGAATTCCTTCGAGTCCGAATGCCGAATGCCAGAGGTGACTGTTGAGGCTCTGGTAGTTAATCATAAAGTCGGTGACATTAGGATGAAAAGCAAATATTACCTTGTTTGAGAAGGGGTGGGTTTGTTGGGTTTTGAGCCAGTGCTGGTTAAGCTGCCTGCGCAGACGGTGGCCTACAGGACGCGGTCGGGAACGTTTGAGAAGATCCCCGAGGTGGCCGCCGAGGTTTTCTTGTGGATGAAAGAAAACGGCCACACTCCCGGCGGACCTCCGGTGGGGGTGTTTCACTCAAGCCCGTTCGGCGTCCCGCCGGAGCGCCAGAAGTGGGAACTGCAGATACCGCTGAAGAACAACTTCCCGATGGAGCTGCCGGAGACCGAAACGACGCCGGGGGTGAAACGCCTGCCGGAACGGAAAGCCATCGTCCAGTTGCATTCGGGAATCATCGAAGACTACGCCGCGGTTTACCAGAGGATGTTCGCCTACGTGGCGAAAGGGGGGTACAGGCTTGCCGGTCCCCCGGAGGAGGTCTATCACAGCCCGATGGACGCTCCGCCTGAACAAATGAAAATAGAGATCCGCTTCCCGGTCATCAAACGCTGAAAACCGTTTTGCAAATCCTAACACCGCTGTTAACATCACTAAAAGAATAGCCGCTAGATAGCGGCTATTCTTTTTAGGACTTATGTTCTCCCAAAGTTGAGTTGCGGGGTGGAAGGAAGTCCGGGGGTTGGCATAGAAGGCTAAAAAGAATAAAGCTGGACCCCGAGGGAAAAACCGGGGGTTGCTTTGAAAGGAGAGAGGCTTAGTGTTGAGAAGGGTAAGCGTGGTTTTCCTCACCCTGGTTCTTGTCCTGGGTGTGGCTGCCTGCGCTTGGGCCGCGGGACCCAAGATCGTTCTGGACGGAGCGGAGTTGTGGTCCGACGTCGCCCCGTTTGAGACCGGGGGACGCACCATGGTTCCCCTCCGCGTGGTCGGCGAAAGCCTATTCGCCACCGTGGGTTGGGACCCTGCCGCCAAGAAGGTTACCGTGGTGCAGGACGGGAAGACCGTCGTGCTGATGCTGGGCAGCAAACAGGCGCTGGTGAACGGGGAAGCGCGTCTTCTCGATGCGCCGGCGACAACCCGCAACGGCCGGGTTTTCGTGCCCCTGCGCTTTGTGTCCGAAACCCTGGGCTGTAAAGTGGAGTACAGTCCCGGGGTGGTCAGCGTCGTTTCTCCCGACGACGGCTCAAAAGCTTATCTTATGGATGTAATTAATGCATATAGAAGTGTCAAAACCGTCAAAATTCAAGGGAATTATAAAGAGGTTCTCAAAGAAAAGAGTATTGATAGAACTCAAACATATGATGACAGTGTTAGTTTATCCGGTTGGTATGATGTTCCTAACAAGGCTTCTTATTTGATGGTCGGTAATATTGAGGTATATTCTACGGGAAATAAGGTCTATGTTCGGGAAGGAAGTCAGCCTTGGTTATTAGCCATATCAACAGAAGATCCTTTAAGTGATCCGAATCTCATATCGACAGATGATCTTAAAGACATTTTCTGTCGTTTTCTCCCGGATGAGAACATTAACGAGAAGCAATGCAAAGTGATTATCCATAAAAACATTGGTCAAAGAATCTCTCAAAATTTGGAACATTTATACAATAGTGACCTGCAATTACTCTTTCAGGGTATGGACCACGATACTGGAGGAGACGTAAATTTTAGTCTGTGGAAGACTCGGAGGGCATTTGTAAAGACTTATGTCGATCCTGATACAAAACTGTATGTTAAACGCATAATGATTTACGATCAGGTAAGCAGTGATTTGCTCCTTGGTGCCGAATTTGAGAGGTATGTAGAACTTGTTATTGATTATAGTGATTACAACGGCCAGGTTACTCCCCCCGACGTTTCCGGCGCCGTCGCTAAGACCGGCGGTCAGTAGTCGGTAGTCGGCAGTAAGAAGTTAGCTGTTAGCCGTTGCAAGCGGGATATCAGGTTAAAGAGCGGGGATGCGTATGGGCGTATCCCTGCTTTTTGTGTTCGCCGGGCGGACGTCCAACTTTCGCTTCCTCCCGTGTTCTGAGTGTCTATAGCATGCCTTGGCCGCGCAATTCTCATTAATCGGGATAACAAGGGGCCTCAAGAGCGCATTATAAGTAGACGGAATATAGAGAATCGGGAGGTGCGCTTTATGTTGTGGCGGCATGGCATAAACCTGCTTCTCGGCGCCTGGCTGATAGCGGCGCCCTTTACCCTGGGCACGGCGGGAACCGCCAGGACCAACGAAATCGTGCTGGGGGTTGCGGTGCTCGTTTTGACGGTTATGGCAGTCCGCGTCAAGGAGATGTGGGTGAATTGGCTCTTGACGGCCGCCGGCGTCTGGCTGATCGTCGCGCCGTTCGTTTTCGGCTACACCGGGGTGGGGCGGGCGAATGACGTGTTGATGGGATTTGTCCTGGCCGGCCTCAATTTCTTTACCGTGGTTTTGCCGGAGCGCACGGCCAGACTGAGGTAAATCGGCGGATTCTTGTTTTTTATAAGGCTTTCTGCCCGCCGTTGGGCATGTCGGCGACCGGCAGGTCGTGCCCGTAAGCCTTCTTGCTCGGCTTAAACCTGACGAAAAAAGTGGTTCCCGTCGGGCCGGTGTCCACCGAGATGGTGGCGTTGTGCCTGGCGGCGATGCTGTAACACACCGCCAGCCCCAGGCCGGTGCCGTGCTCCTTGGTGGTTAGGAAAGGGGTTCCGAGTTTTTCCAACAGCTCGGGTTCGATGCCCGTTCCCTCGTCCTGCACCGCCAGGACCACGTCTTTGCCGTCCACAAATGTCTTGATGGTCAGCAGGCCGCCGGGAGCCATCGCTTCCAGCCCGTTTTTGGCCAGGTTCAGAATCATCTGGCGGATCTCCTTTTCGTCGTAGTCGAGGTCGGGGATGTCTCCCAGGTAGGTAACGACGTATTTGTCGTTCGTTACGCCATCCGCTTCGATCAAGGGCAGCAGGGCGTTCACGGTGGAGTTCAGGTTTTGTTTGCTGATCTTCACCACCCTGTTCTTGGCCAGGGAAAGAAACTCCGTGATGATGCTGTTCGCCCTGTCGAGTTCGCTGATCATGAGGTCGATGTGCTTCCGGTACCTGCTGAACTCGTTCTTTTCGCCGAACATCTGCAGGAACCCACGCACGCTGGTCATCGGGTTCCGTATCCCATGAGCGATGTCCCCCGCCATTTCCCCCACGAGGTTTAAACTGTCGAGGCGGGCCATTTCCTTTTCCATTCGCCTGCGGTCGGTGATGTCGCTGGCCACGGTCAGCACGCAGCGATTGCCTTCGAGTTCGAGGATCTCCACTGAAAGCAGCACCGTACGCACCTCGGACGATTTGGCGCGGAGGTGAACTTCCAGGTTCCGAATGGCGCCTTCTTTCCGAAGCATGTTTTTGATCTTGACGTGGTCCCACGGCGCCATTTCGATATTGAGTTCGGCCGGTGTACGGCCGACGGCTTCCCCCCAGCCGTAACCCGTCGCCCGCGTCCAGCTCTCGTTGACCTCTATCAGCCTGCCGTCTTCAAGCGAGGCAATGGTCATCAGGGAGGGACTGGCGCGGAAAGCCTTGTAGAACCGTTCCTCTGAACTGCGCAGGGCCGAGTAGGGATAGATGACCGACCTGGCGATGATTCCCCACAGCACGAAGAGGTAAGAGCCGAGCTTGAAATTGTGGCCCAGGATGTTCCACAACGACGTCACCGTCGTGGAAACGGTAAAACACAGTTCGGCCGCCAAGGCGCAAAGAATGGCGAGGATAATGGCCTGCAGCCCCTTACCTTCCCACTGCTCGCTGTGTCCGATGATCAGAATAAGCGCGATCACGTATGCGACACAGATAACGTATTCCCAGATCAAGTTCAGGAGCGTGGAACCCCGGCCGTCGACAAAAAGCGGGGGCAGATCCGAAAAAGACAGCAGGACAAAAGAGATAAGTGAAAAAGCCCCCAGGGTCAAAAGGAACAGGCGCGTCCTCGATATCCCCGAACGCAATCCCAGAGCTATCCCCAGAAAGACCGCGGCCCCGGCGCTGCGAGCCAGTATCCGGAACCAAGCGTACAGGTCCGGATCAGAATTGAAGTAGTTGTGAACCGGGAAAGAAAGGACGTGCATCAGGTCGAGGAGGGCCACGAGAAGGAAGCCGAAGCCCAGGGAGTTTGTACAAGGCACCCTGTGTTCGTAGGTTATCCAGCTGATGAAAAACACAAAGGCGGCTACCGACAGGCACAGGACTTCCACCAGGGTATGCCACTGCACCGTGTTTTTGGGGAAAACAACAGGCGCCAGGGCCTGGCTTAACGCCCAGTTAACCAGTGCCAACAGGACGAAAATAAGAGCACTGCTCAGGCTGGTCTTGAATAGCGAGTTCGTGCGTTCGTAACTAAACGGGTAAGCATTTGCTCTTAAGTTCATCGTTAGATTCCTTTATCAAAATGCTATTAAAATGTTAACAGTGGTGAATATGCTTGACAACCGTAACAATATGTAACAGTTTGTCGAACGAGATCAAATATTGTTAAAGACTGTCTTTATACTGTCTTTATATGGGAGAAACGGGTAAGATAAGATTTGAGGTGGGTTATGCTGCAGGGAAAAACCGTGTACATCTACACTTTCGGCTGCCAGATGAACGACGCAGACACCGAGATGATGGCGGGGCTCCTGGAAGCGATGGGTTACGAACGCGCCGGGTCGGCCGGGGAAGCCGACGTTATCCTCATCAACACCTGCTGCGTCAGAGAGACGGCCGAGAACAAGGTCTGGGGGCTGCTCGGCGAGCTTAAGACCCTCAAGAAGAAACGTCCCGAAGTAATTATCGGCATCGGCGGCTGCATGCCCCAGCAACCCGGAATGGCTGATGAAATCGCCGGGCGCGCCCCGTACGTCGACCTGGTTTTCGGCACGCACAACCGCCACGAGCTTCCCCGCTTGCTTGAACTGGTTTACAGCAAGGGCAAGCCTCTTTACGAGGTCTGGGACAAGGCGGCCGTGATCCCGGAGGGCCTGCCCGTGCGCAGGGAAAGCCGCTTAAAGGCCTGGGTCCCGATAATGTTCGGCTGCAACAACTACTGCACTTACTGCATCGTTCCTTACGTCCGCGGGCGGGAACGCAGCAGGGAACCAGGGGCCATAGTCACCGAGGTTAGAAACCTGGCTCTCCAGGGTTACCGGGAGGTGACACTCCTGGGACAGAACGTGAACTCCTATGGTAAAGACCTGCCGGAAAAGGTTGACTTTGCGGACCTTCTGAAGATGCTCAACGCGGTGGACAGTTTGTGGCGGATCCGTTATACGACCTCACATCCCCGTGATTTTTCTGATAAACTCATTAAGACGATTGCCAGTTGTGATAAGGTCTGCGAGAACGTTCATCTTCCTGCTCAGGCCGGTTCGAATCGTATCCTGGCCAGGATGAACCGGGGTTACACACGGGAGTATTACCTCGGCCTTGTCGAACGTATCCGTACTACAATTCCCGGCGCCAGCCTGACCACCGATCTTATGGTGGGCTTTCCGGGGGAAACCCAAGAGGATTTCAATGATACCCTTGATCTTGTCAGACGGGTCCGGTACGATCAGGCCTTCACCTTTGTGTACAACCCCCGCTCCGGAACGCCCGCGGCGCGGATGCCAGACCAGGTTTCCGAAGAAGAAAAGAGCAGGCGCATCCAGGAACTGATCGCCGTGCAGAAGGAGATCAGCCTGGCGCGCAACCGTGCCGAAGAGGGACGGATCCACGAGGTCCTGGTGGAGGGGCCGAGCGAAAACAACCCCGCGTTTTTGACGGGGAGAACCAGGACCAACAAAAAGGTTGTCTTCAGCGGCTCGGAGAGCCTGATCGGCACGCTGGCGGACGTCCGTATCGACGAGGGGAAACTGACCTACCTGGCCGGCTCGCTCCTGCCGGCCGGGGGTCGAGAGTGACAGGCCGGCAGGTTATCAGGGCCGGACATTGAATACTTATCGGCAAAAGTTAATGATTGTCACAGATGGCTCGGATTGCCGCCCGGAGACCGGCGGAGCTTAAAAAAGCGCTCCGGGGCGCAGGCCGTAATCCCTGGCCATCAAGATTGGAGGAGGCGTTGGCGTGTCCGTTTTAAGGAAAGCACACGAACTGGCCAAGGAAATGGAAAATTCTCCAACCGTACAAGACTGGCGCGCGGCTGAGAGCCGCTTGCAGGAGGACGAGGCGGCGAACGCGATTCTGCTGGCCTACGAGCGGATTCAACTGCGCGTCGAGGAAGCGCGTTCGGGGGGGCGCGCCCTGTCTCCAGATGAAGAGCGGGAATTGAGAGAAGTTACCGACAGGATGGAGGCCCACCCCACGCTTAGGGAAGTCATGCGGGCGAGAGGGAAACTGAACGATCTTTTGCACACCGTCCAGGAAATCATCCATATCGCGGTCTACGGCAAACCCTCCAAAATCCAGACGTGCAGCCAGGCCGCCGCGCGGCGCGACGGTAACGGTCCGATCGAACTGTAAAGAGCTTGAAGGTATCTTTTCGACACCCTGGAGCGTTAAGCATCCAGGGTTTTCCTTGGGCGGCGGTTCCGTCGATGGTATAATGAGGTAAACCCTTATTGGAGGACTGCTCTTGAGTCTAACCCCCATGATGGAACAGTACCTGCGCACCAAGCAGGAATACGAGGACGCCATCCTCTTTTTCCACCTGGGAGACTTCTACGAGATGTTCTTCGAAGATGCCGAAATCGCCTCGCGGGTTCTCGAAATCACCCTGACCGGACGCGACGGGGGGCCGCTGGGGCGCGTGCCGATGTGCGGCGTTCCCTGCCACGCCGCCAACAGTTACATAGCGCGCCTAGTGGAGAAAGGGTACAAGGTGGCGGTCTGCGAGCAGGTGGAAGATCCCAAGTCGGCCAAGGGGATTGTACACAGGGAAGTCACGCGGGTGGTCACGCCCGGTACCGTCATCGAAGGGCAGTTCCTGGACGACAAGGCCAACAACTACCTCTGCGCTCTGTACCGCGGTGGGGACGCCTGGGCGCTGGCGGCGGCCGACGTCAGTACGGGCGAATTGTTGGTCACCGCCCTTCCCGAAGCGGAAAGCAAAGGCGCGGTGCTGGACGAGCTCTTGCGCCTGGCCCCCAGGGAGATCCTGGTGCCCGAAAGCATGGCCTCCGAGCTCACGGCGCAGGCCCTGCTTTTTCCGGCCGTGATCACTCCGAGGCCGGACAGCGTTTTTGCCTCGGATGCGGCCATGGACGTCATCGAAAGGCAATTCGGGGAAGCCGCCCGCCGGGAACCCTGGGCCCGCCATCCTCTTACGGGCCCGGCTGTCGGCGGGCTTATCGCCT
Organism: Desulforudis sp. DRI-14; assembly: GCF_052618305.1. The sequence continues at coordinate 21,950 of NZ_JBQXEZ010000030.1, forward strand.
ACCTGGCTGAAACGCAGAAGCGGCCCCTCTCCCATATCAGGACGGTCCGCCAGTACGCCACGGGGCAGTATATGGTTCTCGACGCCGCCACGAGACGGAACCTCGAACTGACCAATTCCATCGCCGACGGGAGCAGGAAAGGAACCCTTCTGTCGGTTCTGGACAACACCGAGACGGCGATGGGCGGGAGACTGCTGAAGAACTGGATCGAGCAGCCCCTGCTCGATCCCCGCCGGATCGCCGAACGCCAGGGGGCCCTGGCAGCCATCGCCGATAACGCTTTATTACGGGAGTCTTTACGCGCCTCCCTGCGCAGGATCTATGACCTCGAACGGCTTGCGGCCCGGGTCGCCTACGGTTCGGCCAACGCCCGCGACCTGCTGGCTTTGAAAAACTCCTTGAGCGCCACGGCCGAGCTCAAGGAAATCCTGAAGCAAACAGACGAACCATTTCTAAACGGGCTGGAGCGGTCCCTCGATCCGTGCGCCGACGTCCGCGAACTAATTCAACAGGCTATTGACGAGGACGCTCCTGTGACCATCCGGGACGGCGGGCTGATCAAAGCGGGGTTCGATGCCGAGGTGGACCAGCTCAGGAGCCTGGCGAGGGACGGTAAAGAGTGGCTGTGCTCCTTTGAAGCGCGGGAAAGAGAGCGGACGGGAATCCGCTCGCTCAAGGTGGGCTACAACCGCGTGTTCGGGTACTACATCGAGGTGACCAGGGCCAACCTGGACCTTGTTCCCGAAAGCTATATCCGCCGCCAAACCCTTGCCAACGCCGAGCGGTTCGTCACCCCGGAGCTGAAGGAATACGAGGACAAGATTCTCGGCGCCCAGGACCGCCTTCTAGAGCGCGAGTACCATCTTTTTCTGGATATCAGGGAGCGGGTCAGCAACGAGGTGGGACGTCTGCAGCAGCTCGCGGCCAGTGTCGCCTGCCTGGACGCCCTCAACGCCCTGGCCGTTGCCGCGGTGCGGCACGGTTTCCGCGCCCCGCAGGTGGACGAGGAGGATCGCATCGAGATTAAGGCGGGCCGCCATCCGGTCGTCGAGCAGGCCCTCGGCGCGGGGGCCTTCGTCCCGAACGATGCGCTGCTGAACGCCGAGCAGCGGCTGGTTTTAATCACCGGTCCGAACATGGCGGGGAAGAGTACTTACATGCGCCAGGTGGCCCTGATCGTTTTAATGGCCCAGATCGGGAGCTTCGTGCCGGCGGAGAGCGCGCGGATCGGCGTGGTTGACCGTATTTTCACGCGTATCGGCGCCTCGGACGACCTGGCCGGCGGGGCCAGCACCTTCATGGTGGAAATGCGCGAATGCCGGACGATCGTCAAAAACGCGACCTCGCGCAGCCTGATCATTATGGACGAAGTCGGCCGGGGGACGAGTACCTTTGACGGGATGAGCCTCGCCCGGGCCCTGGTCGAATACATCGCCGAACGCATCGGAGCCAAGACCCTCTTTTCGACGCATTACCACGAGCTGACCGACCTGGAAAGCTTGCCGGGTGTCGTTAACTACACCACGACCGTGGCCGAGGACGGCGAGGGAATCGTTTTCCTGCACAAGGTCGTCCCGGGGAAGTCCAACCGCAGCTACGGGCTGCACGTGGCGCGGCTGGCGGGCCTTCCTGAAGAGATCCTGCAGAGGGCCGCCGCCGTCCTGATCGAGCTGGAGAGCGAAAAGAAGGCAGCGGTTCCCGCGCCCAAACCGCCCGTACAGGTGCTGCAGATGGAGCTGTTCGGCAGCCCGGAAGCCCACAGCGTCCTGGAACAGGTGCGCCGCGCCAACATTATGGGCATGACGCCGCTGGAAGCCATCAACCAGATTTACGGCTGGCAACGGATGCTGCTGAGCGAAAGCGATAAAAAACATACGAAAGTTGGGCGTAAGCCGTAAGAAAATAAATAAGAATTCCCACACGGGAATTCCTTCAAGTCCTATTACCGACTACTTACTGCCTACTTACTGCCGGCCGCCTGGCGGCCTCGGCCCAACGCCTTATCCGTTAAACTATCTCTAAAGCCTTGGTTTACAAGGAGATCCCCGATCTCCTG